>JANLUQ010000409.1:0-22124 GCA_031363565.1 Armatimonadota bacterium
TCTGATTGGCTGGGGAATGAACATATACCGTCAGGTAAAGGCCGGGCGCAAGCCGAGCAGCAGCGTAACCAAGTCAAGAGGATAACCTTTGATGGCCTTGAAAACAATAACCCGCGAAGAGTTCGACGCGCGGCTCGCGCAGTCTACCGAACAGGTACGCCGGAAACACTTGACTCTGGAAGCGCAGGCCGCAGAACTGGAAGATCTCATAGGACGGTATTCTTCCGTCTTGGAACGCCTGGAAGCAGAAGCAGGGCAAGACACGGACACTTCTCAGGGGCGCCAGGACGACCTACGGAACATTTTGACCGAACTTGCCGAACGCACGTCGTCAGTCGCGGCCTCGCTGTGATACGGGTGCAGGCGAGACGCATTGTACGGGCAGTCTATGCATTTCGCTGCGGCTATTTTGGTGTGACCGAGGCGCAGGCCGGATCGGAGCCGACTTTCGATCACTTCCGCCCCCAGTCGTATGCCGGGACAGACGATGCCGCCAATCTGGTTTACGCCTGCCACGCTTGCAATGAATTCAAAAGCGAATACTGGGTGAAAAACGGTGACGCACGCCTGCTCCACCCGCTCACCGATGACCTCACCCAGCACATTGTTGGGGAGATGGACGGCACACTGCGCTCCCTCACGACGCTGGGGCAAGTCTATCTCGACCGCTTACAACTGAACCGCTCGGCGCTTGTGGAGAACCGCCTGGAGCGGCAAAGGTTATCGCGGATAGAAGCGCGGCTGGCCGAGATGACGACTACTCTCCGCGATATCCTATCCGAAATCAAAAAGAAGGAGACGTAGAGCAAAAGGAGTATTCCATGCTGCCCCGCCGCGCCCTACTGCAATCCTCACAGCACAGGCAGGCCACTTCGCCCTTCTTCTACGGCCTCATTCTGGGCCAGTTCATCCCCGGCAGTCTGCTCAACATCTGGGGCATTATGACGCAGAACCCGACTTACCAGTTCTGGCAGTGACAGGGCTTTGTGAGGCGATTTTGCGGCAAATGGCACGGGGTTTTGGCTAAATGCAGTAGAATAATTTGTAGGCCGTTGAACGAAGCATCTTTTCTGTGTATGTATTGCAGGAGCCATAGCTGATGCCAGGCTGACCGCCCAGCAGTCTATTGGACTGGCCTACAGCAAAATGGCTCAAGCTATGCAGAATTGGGATGTATCAGCATACATCTCATATATTCAGCTTGATTACGTTCAGATTGACGAAGATGGGAGTGAAAAATATCACGGCAAAACGGGTGTTGAAAAGGCATTAACGCCGGTGTGGTCGCGTCATGCCAAAATGACGTTATCGACCCACATCCAAGACTTGACGTTAGACAAAGGTGGCGCCATTGTTACGGTAAAGCAAGACTACACATATTCGAGGATCAAAAACGGTCAGCCATTTAACTACGACCTTGTCAGTGTGAACAGGGACTATTGGGTGAAAGTGGGTGGCCGATGGTTGCAGAAGAGAAGCCGGACAATCTCAAGTTCTAAAACAGTCAATGGTCAGGCTACGCCTTAAAGGCACACCGAACACAAACAGGGCAGGCCAAATGGCTAACAGGGCCATGCCATGAATGGCACGGCTATTCAGCCTTTGGCCACAAAGCCCGCCTTCGGTGGGCTAAGAGGGCGCGATGAATCACGCCCCTGCATGATGTCCAGCCGCGCAAAGCGGGGTTCATGGCGTCTGCGCTGAGTACCGTGCCCTTCAGCATCATTTCATGTCGGTGAGAGATGAACATAGAAGAACATGTCGTCCAGAGTTCATCGGGCAAATATTCGCGTCATGTATGGCTGCTGAACGATGACAATGAGAAAGACCAAAAACTTTGTGTTTTCTTGGATGCAGAGTATTATCTCAATCACCTCCAGGCCCCTAGGGTCATAGAGGATCTGAGGCGACAAGGTATTCTTCCTGCTGTCACCTGTATTTTCGTGTCCTGCTTGGATGCAGAGGCACGGCATTATGACTACACCTGTAACGACCAATACTCTGATTTCATCGCGCATGATATCTTACGGTGGGCCAAAGCGAGAGTTGCGGGAGTCAGCCTTTCCGATAATCTTATCTGCGGCCTAAGTCTCAGCGGCCTTGCCAGTGCTTATCTGGCTTTGACGTATCCGCTTGTATTCTCGCGCGCTCTCTGCCAGTCAGGATCGTTCTGGTGGAATCAGGAGTGGCTTGCGAATAACAGGGGGTTAGATGCAGCCTCGCAAAGTAGATTTTGGATCAGCGTCGGAGACCAGGAAGACGACATGGACATATCACATCCACCTACTGGGCTTTATCAAGAGGTCAGTCAGTTGGCGGCCAGCACCAGAATGGCCGATACACTCAAAGATGCGGGCATTTCTATCAACTATAATCTTTTCTCCGGGAGACATGAGATTGGGCCTTGGCAGGCAGAGCTGCCATCGGCGCTCAAGTGGTTGCTTGGACAACAGGCCGAACATAATTCGGCGGGCTAAGAGGGCGGGATGAGTCGCACCCCTACATGATGTTTACAGCCCCGCGAAGCGCGGGCTTCGCGGCGTCTGCGCCGGCTAGCCGTGCCGTTCAGGGCATGGTCTTTTCAGAGCATGGTCTTTTCATGGTGTGGTCTTTTCTATCGCAATTTTATGACGTAAAGAGGGAGCGAGACTGATGAAGCGACGTGATTTTCTCAAAAAGGGCTTGGCCGCCGCAGGCGGGGCCGTGCTGGCCGGCGGAGCCACCGGGCAGGCAAAGGCCACGACCGACGGGGCGCGCACGATGCGTCAGGCCAAAACGGCGGTCGCAGGCGGGTTCTATACGCCCAACCGCGCGCCATTAACGCCGACGGCATTTACCAAGCTGCCGACCGGGAGTGTCACGCCGAAGGGCTGGATTCGGGAGCAGTTGCTGCTCCAGGCCGAGGGCCTGTGCGGACGGATGCCGGAAGTCTCGGACTACCTCAAATACGAGGGCAACGGCTGGGTGGACCCCACCTCGACGGTCGGCTGGGAGGAAGTGCCCTACTGGCTGCGCGGGTTTGGCGACTTGGGCTACGTCCTCAACGATGCGCGCATCACCGCGCTGGCGACCAAGTGGATACACGGCATCATGGCGAGCCAGTCGCCGGACGGATGGTTCGGGCCGCAGAACCTGCGGACCTCGCTCGACGGCGGGCCGGACATGTGGCCACACATGCCGATCTTGAACGCTTTGCAGTCGTATCACGAGTATACGGGCGACACGCGCGTTTTTACGTTTCTCACCAAGTATTTCCAGTTCCAGGCCCAGGTCCCGGCGGGGCAGTTCATTAAAAGCTGGGCGGGCGTCCGCTGGGGCGACAACATCGAGACCATCCACTGGCTCTACAACCGGACCGGCGGGACATGGCTGCTCGACCTCGCGAGGCACGTCCACGAGAACTCGGCGGACTACACCAATGGCATTCCGACGTGGCACAATGTCAATCTGTCGCAGGGCTTCCGAGAGCCGGCCCAATACTGGCTCCAGTCCAAAGATCAGAAGCATCTGGACGCGACCTACCATAACTATGACAAAGTCATGGGCATGTATGGTCAGTTCGCCGGCGGCGGCTTCGCAGGGGACGAAAACTGCCGGGTGGGCTTCGGCGACCCGCGCCAGGGCTTCGAGACCTGCGGCATCGTGGAGTTCATGCACTCGTTTGAGATGCTGACGCGCCTCTCGGGCGACCCGCTCTGGGCCGACCGCTGCGAATATATCGCCTTTAATTCCCTGCCCGCCGCCTTCGATCCGCAGGGCAAGGCGACGCACTATATCACCAGTGCGAATTCGATTCAACTGGACAACGTGGGCAAGCAGCACGCGCAGTTCGGCAACGGCGCGTTCCCAATGCAGGCGCTCAAGCCGGGCGTCCATGACTACCGCTGCTGCCCGCATAACTACGGCATGGGCTGGCCCTACTACGCCCAGGAGATGTGGCTGGGGACGGCAGACAACGGCCTGTGCGCGTCGCTTTACGGCGCCTCCGAGGTGCGCGCGCGCGTCGGCGACGGCACTCAGGTGACGATGGCCCAGGAAACGGACTACCCGTTCGGGGACACGGTCCACTTCAAGCTGGACGCGCCCAAGTCGGTTTCGTTCCCGCTCTATTTGCGCGTCCCCGGCTGGTGCAGCGCGCCCACCGTCCGGGTGAACGGCAAGCCGGTGGCTGTGCAAGGCGGCCCGTTGTCGTACCTCGTCGTGGAGCGTGAATGGCGGGCCGGCGACAGCGTTTCGCTGCACCTGCCGATGACCGTCTCGGTGCGGGCATGGGAGAAGAACCAGAATTCGGTCTCGGTGGACCACGGCCCGCTCACCTATTCGCTGGCGATCGGCGAGCGGTGGCACCGCTATGCCGGGACGGAGCGCTGGCCGGAGTACGAGGTGTTCCCGACCTCGGCGTGGAACTACGGCTTGGAGATTGACAAGACAGACCCTGGCCAGTCCTTCGACCTGGTGCGGAAGGGTGGGCGGCTGGCCGAGAACCCCTGGACACACGCGGCCACTCCCGTAGAACTGCGGGCGAAAGCGCGCAAAATCCCCAACTGGCAAGCCGACCGGGACAACGTGGTGACGGTCCTCCAGCCAAGTCCTGTCCGGACGGACCAGCCGGTCGAGACGGTAGCGCTGATCCCGATGGGGGCGTCCCACCTGCGGATCACCTCCTTCCCGACCGTCGGGTCGGGCGCGGACGCGCACGAGTGGTCGGCGCCCAAGAAGCCCGAAATGGCGATCACGGCCTCTTACATCAACGACGACATAGACGCCGTGGCGGATGATATGGAGCCGAAAAACTCGAACGATCAGGCCATCCCGCGTCTGACCTTCTGGGACCACAAGGGCACCTCGGAATGGGTGCAGTACGACTACCCCCGCTCCATCCACACATCTAGCGTGTCGGTCTACTGGTTCGATGACGGCGCGAGCAACGGCGGCTGCCGCATTCCCAAGTCCTGGCGCCTCCTGTACAAAGACGGCGACGCCTTCAAGCCGGTCTCGGGCGTGACGACCTACGGCACGGACAAAGACGGCTACAACAAGGTCACTTTCCCCTCCCTCACCACCAATGCGCTGAAGATCGAGATCCAGCTTCAGGATGGATTTTCCGGCGGCATCCTGGAATGGAAGGTGGAAAGGCAGTCGGCGTCGAACTTAACGTAAGCACTTCCCATTTTACGTTTAGGAATGAGCCAAAGGAGAAACTCTTGACCCCACAATCACTATTCCACCGACCCACCACTCTCGGCGCGTGTGCCCTCGCCGTTACCCTGCTCGCGGGCTGCCACAGCGGATCGAACTCGGGCGGCGCGACCGAGACCGCCGGGACCGCTGCCGGCGGGGGCGACCGTGTGCAGCTCGCCTTCGTCACCAACAACCCTTCGGACTATTGGACCATCTGCCGCAAGGGGACCGAGGCGGCGGCAAAGGACCTCGGGAACGTTGATGTTCAGTTCATCATGCCCAGTGACGGCTCGGCAGCCGCGCAGACGCAGGACGTGAACGACCTGCTCGCCAAGGGCGTCAAGGGGATCGCCATCAGTCCTGTGGACCCGCTGAACGAGACTCCCTTCCTGAACACAGTTGCCAGCAAGACGAACCTGATCACTTCAGACAGCGACGCGGCCAAGAGCGACCGCCTGTGCTATATCGGCACCGACAACCACGCGGCGGGCGTCATGGCGGGCACCCTGATCAAAAAGGCGCTGCCGCAGGGCGGCAAGATCATGCTGTTTGTCGGCAAGGCAGATGCCCAGAACGCCAAGGACCGCATCTCCGGCGTCCGGGAGGCCCTGGCAGGCACGAAGGTCACGATCCTGGATGTCCGCACCGACGACACCGATCACGCCGTCGCCAAGAAGAACGCCGCCGACGCCTTGGTCAGCATACCCGACCTCGCCGGCGAAGTCGGCATCTGGAGCTATAACGGCCCGGCGATCTACAGCGCCGTCAAGGAGGCGGGCAAGGCCGGCAAGATCAAGATCATCTGCTTCGACACCGACCCCGGCACCCCCGAGGGCATCAAGGACGGCACTATTGACGCGACCGTCGTGCAGGACCCCTACACATTCGGCTACAAGTCCATTCAGCTCCTGGCCGCCCTGGCGAAAGGCGACAAGAGCGGTATCCCGGCCAACAAACTGATGATCATCCCTAATGAGGCCATCACGAAGGACAACCTGGAGAAGTTTCAGGCGGCTGAGAAAAAGAAGATGGGTGGCTAGAAATGGCGGAAGCCTATGCTACTCCGGAAGCGGGGGCCGCACCACTTCTGGAAATGGAAGGCATTTCCAAGCGCTTCGCCGGTGTGCAGGCTTTGAAGGGCGTCAGCCTTTCGGTCTGGCCCGGCGAGGTGGTCGCCCTGATCGGCGAAAACGGGGCGGGTAAGTCAACCCTGATGAAGATATTGGGCGGAGTCCACCAGCCGGACGAGGGTGTCATCAAGATCGCCGGTCAGCCGACCGTGATCCAGTCGGTCAAAGATTCGACGCGGGCGGGCGTCGGCTTCATCCACCAGGAACTGAACGTTCTGGACAACCTGGACGTGGCCGGGAACGTCTTCCTGGGCCGGGAGCCGACGACGGGCGGGCCGCTCCGCCTGCTCAACCGCGCCCGAATGCAGGCCGAGACGCAGCCCTACCTCGACCAGCTCGGGCTGAACGTTTCCAGCGCGACGCCGCTGAACCAGCTCGCGCTGGCCCAGCAGCAGATGGTCGAGATCGCTAAGACGCTCTCGCTCCAGGCGCGCATCCTAATTATGGATGAGCCGACATCGTCCCTGACCTTGACCGAGACGGAACGGCTGATCCAGGTGGTGAAGGAGCTGCGCGCGCACGGCGTCTCGATCATCTACATCTCGCACCGCTTGGGCGAGGTGAAGGAAATAGCGGACCGCGTGGTCAGCCTGCGTGACGGGCGGAACGCCGGCGGACTGAGCCGGGACGAGATCAGCCACGAGCGCATGGTCAGCCTGATGGTCGGGCGCGACTTGGAGAAGTTCCAGGCTCCCATAGACCCGGCCCCGAAGCCGACCCGGTTCAGCGTGCGCGGGCTGAGGACACGGCGTTACCCCAACCAGGAAGTCAACTTCGAGATCGGGGCAGGTGAGATTTTAGGGATGGCCGGCCTTGTCGGCGCGGGCCGCTCCGAGGTGGCCCAAACCATCTTCGGCGTGGACCCGTCGCTCGGCGGGACCCTGACACTCGACGGCCAGACGCTGGTCGTCCGCTCACCCCGCGATGCCATCAAGCAGGGCGTCTACCTCGCCCCCGAGGATCGCCGCCGCTCCGGGCTGATCGTGGACATGACGATCCGCGACAATATCACCCTGCCGGTATTGGCGCGCTATGCGCCCGGCGGGCTGATTCAGCGGGGCCGCGAAGAGACGGTGGCCCAGAAGGCCAGCCAGGCGCTCCGGGTCAAGACGCCCTCTGTGGACTTCCTGGCGCGCAATCTGTCGGGCGGCAACCAGCAGAAGGTTGTCCTCGCCAAGTGGCTGTCGCTAGAGCCGAAGGTGATGATCTTCGACGAGCCAACGCGCGGCATTGATGTCGGCGCGAAGGCGGAGATCTACGAACTCATGCGCGGGCTGGCGAAAGAGGGCGTCGCGGTGCTGATGATCAGCAGCGACATGGAGGAAGTGCTCGGCCAGAGTGACCGCATCGCGGTCATGCACGAGGGCCGCATCAGCGGCTTTGTCATGCGCGCCGAAGCTTCCGAGGAAACTATCATGCAGCTCGCCGTCGGCCAAGCAGCGAAGAGGATTTTATGATCGAACAAGAAACGAGTCCGGGCGGCGGGTCGGACACGCCACGCCTGCCGACGCGGCCCGAAGGGCCCCGCCTTCCGATCGCCAATGCCAGCAAGGAACTGGGAATCTTCGTGCTGCTGGTGGTGCTATGCATCTTCGTCAGCATCATGTCGCACGGGACGTTCATCCATGTTGACAACCTCCAGAATACGTCCCGGCTAATCGGCCTGTATGGCATTTTCAGCATCGGCGCAGGTATCGTCATCATCACAGGGGGCATTGACCTGTCGGTCGGCTCCCTCTTCGCACTGCTGGGCGTGCTATTGTCCATGATGCTGACCGAGTGGCACTGGCCCTGGCCGCTGGCTGTGCTGGCCGTGCTCGGCGGCGGCGCCCTCATCGGCGTGTTCCACGGCTTCCTGATTACGCGCGTCAATTTGCAGCCGTTCATCGTGACGCTCTGCGGCCTGCTGTTTTATCGAGGCATCGCTCGGTTCATCGCCGGGGACGGGACCATGGGCTTTGGGGACGCGCTCGGGTTTGAGACCCTGCAAGTCCTGGCAACGGGCAGCATCCTGGGAGTCCCGGTTCCCTTCGTGCTGCTGCTGGTGACCGCCCTTGTCATGGGCGTCGTCCTGCACCGCTCCGTCTACGGCCGTTACTTGTACGCCGTGGGCCGCAACGAGGAGGCCGCCCGCTATTCGGGCGTCAACTCGCGCCGTATCATCGCCGGGGCATATGTCATTTCCGGCCTGCTGGCCGGCCTGGCGGCGATTCTTATCGCCTTCTACACCAACTCGATCTCTCCCTCCTCGCACGGGCAGTCGTATGAGCTGTACGGAATCGCCGCTGCCGTCCTGGGCGGGTGTTCCCTGCGCGGTGGGGAAGGCTCGATCATCGGTATCCTGATCGGTGCAGCACTCTTGCAGGTGCTCCAGAACCTGGTGAACCTGCTGAATATTCCCTCCTCGCTCAACTTCGCCGTCGTCGGCGCGGTCATTCTGCTGGGCGTCATCACCGACGAGGTGATCAAGCGCCGCAACGCCGGCAAGGTCAAGGTATAAGTGTCAGGCCTTCTCTGTGCTCCATAGGCCGCCATCCGGCGGCCTTTTTCTTTTGTCATGCGCCTTGCTTCTTCAAACACCATCAAAGGGTTCGCATGGGCGGTCGGCGGGACACTGGCCGCGACCGGCGTGTTCTGGCTGTTCCGGCACTCCCTGGACAAAGGCCAGGCATCGCTGCTGTACTTGCCGGTCGTGATCGCCTGCGCCCTCCGGTTCGGCTTCGCGCCCGCCCTGGCAGGGGCGCTCCTCAGCTTTCTGTGCTGGGACTTCTTCTTCCTGCCGCCCTTCTATACGTTCGTCGTGACCGACCCGCGCGACTGGCTCTCGCTGGTCATCTTCCTGACCGCCGCCATGACGACGGCGCGGCTGGCATCCGAGGCGCGGCGGCAGACCGAAGCAGCACAAACGCGCGAGCGGGAGACGCGGACGCTGTACGAGGCCAGCGAGGCCATCAGCACCGAGGTGGAAGCGGCCCGGCTCCTGCCCGCCCTGGCGGAAAGGATCGTGCAGGCGTGCCGGGCGACCCGGTGCGTCGTTTTGCGCCGCACCGAGTCGGGGGCGCTCCTCCCCGTAGCGGCTGTCCCCGCCGAGCCGCTTGCGCCCGAAACGTATCACCTCATCGCGCAGCTTTCCCAGGCTGCCGCCGAGCATTACCAGGTCATCGGGTTCGGTGCGGCCCGCCACCTCTGGGCAAAAGCACTGGAGGGCATCAAACCAAAGGAGTCCGAGATCGGCGTCTATGTCCCGCTGCGGGCGCAGGGCGCTCTTGTCGGCGCGCTCCATGTCGGCCCGCGCGCCGACGGGAAGCCGTTTACGGAGCAGGACCAGCACTTGATCCTCGCCCTGGCGAACCACGCTGCCGTCGTCATCGCCCGGCAGACACTCGCAGACGAGGCGGCCCAGGCAGCGGCTCTGCGCGAAGCCGATACGCTCAAAGACGCTCTGCTGTCGCTGGTCTCACACGAGCTGCGGACGCCGCTAGCGGCGATCAAGGCCGCCGCTTCCGGCCTGCGGTCGCGCGGCGCGGTCTGGTCCGAGGCGGACCGCGCCGAGGCGGTCGAGACGATTGATGTTGAGGCGGACCGGCTGACGACATTGGTGAGCAACCTGCTGGACCTATCGCGCCTGGAGGCCGGGGCCTGGAACCCGAGCAAAGACTGGTGCGACCTGCTGGAGATCGTCGGGACGGCCCTGGACCACCTGCCCCCCCCGGATGCCGACCGTGTGCGCGTCACGGCTGCCGATGATCTGCCTTTAGTCCGCGCCGACTACGTCCAGATCGCGCTGGTCTTCACCAACCTGATCGGCAACGCGGCCAAGTATACGCCCGAGGGCAGCCCCATCCATGTCTCGCTCGCCTGCGCCAAGGCTGCCCCACCCGCTATCCGGGTGGACGTGCGCGACTTCGGCGAAGGCATCACGCCGGGTGACGAAGAGGCCATCTTCACGCGGTTCCACCGGAGCGCCCGCCATGTGGGCGGCACGGTTCATGGAACGGGGCTGGGGCTGGCCCTCTGCCGCGCCGTCGTCGCGGCACACGGCGGGCGAATTTGGGCGCGCAGCGCCCCCGCAGGCGAGCCGCCTGGCGCGGTCTTTTCTTTCTTTCTGCCCACGGAGTAAATGCCCCATGGAGACCGAGACCGCTTCTATCCTGGTCGTGGACGATGAGCCGGAGATTCGCCGCGCCGTTCTAGGTGGCCTGCGCGCGCAGGGCTATGAGGTCCGTTCGGCGGCGGACGGCGCGGAGGCGCTGCGCCTGGCGACGCTAGCCGTGCCGGATCTTGTCATCCTGGATTTGATGATGCCCGGCATGGACGGGCTGGAGGTCTGCCGCCGCCTGCGCGCCTGGAGCGACGTGCCCATCCTCGTCCTATCCGCCCGCACCCAGGAGCGGCAGAAGGTGCAGGCGCTGGACGAAGGGGCGGACGACTATCTGACCAAGCCGTTCGGCATGGACGAGCTGACGGCGCGCATCCGCGCCGCCCTGCGTCGTCACCGGCGGGCGCAGCCCGCCAACGCGCCGACTTTCACGGCGGGCGACCTGGTGATGGACTATACGCGCCGGCTTGTCTTCAAGAAGGGCCAGGAACTCAAACTAACGCCGCACGAATATGACATCCTCCGCTACCTCACCCAGAACGCCGACCGGGTCGTGACCCACCGGCAGCTCCTGGCCGCCGTCTGGGGGCCGGAAGACGTGGAGGAGACGCAGTATTTGCGCGTCCACGTCGGCCACCTGCGCCGGAAGATCGAGGACGTCCCCGCCCGCCCCCGCTTCATCGTGACCGAACCCGGCGTGGGCTACCGCTTCCGAACGACCGATAGCCTTCCCGAGTGATCTTTACACAATCTTTATCCTGGCCGCACACTTCTTTACACCTTCTTTATCACGGATCGGATACACTACGATACTATCATCGTTTGAGGTATCGCCATGCCGTCTTTCTTTTTAACCTCCCTTCAGTCTCCCCGCCCAATCCCTGCCGCGCCGCAGCCGTGCGCCGTGGACCGCTGGCATCAGTCAGCGGAGGCCGATTATCGGCTGGCCCGGCTCTTTGCAGACCGCTTCGACGCCAAGCTGGGCCGGCCGGAGAGCAGCCCGCGGGTCGGCTGGGAACGCGATGGGCGCTGCATCTATGGTATCCTGCTGCCCGACCCACTGCCGCCGGCCTATCAGACCGACGACGACTGGTACATCTACTATGTCTGGGGCGAAACGCTGTTTCGTCGCGCACGTGCGGAGCGTGAGAAGGTAGGCATGCTGATCCTCCCGGAGAGCGTAGAGGACTGGGCCGGGCTGCTGCGGCAGGCCGTACGGCGTGATGTCTTTGATGCGGGCTGGGAGCTGACTCCGCAGTACGTCAACGCATTGGGCGAGGTGGAGGCGACGCCCTTCGGCTATGAGTTTGCACTGTCGGCCTGCGCTCCCCCAGCCGTTGCCACGGATACCTTCCGGGTCGTCGGCGCGGGCGAGACGCCCTGCGCGGCTGCGCGGGACGCCTGTCTCCGCTGGCTGAAGGCGAGTCTTCCAGGCGAAGAAGCCTTGGGGAGCTGACAGATGACGACGATGATGAAGTCCCACGCTCCCTGCCCTGTGGTGCTGAAGTGCCTCCCTCCTTCTGCGGATTGTCAGTCATGCTGCCCTGCAGGGCGGCACAACGGCAGGAAGACCAATGCCCGCTCCGTGTGCTCCACCTCCTCCAACCCAGCCTTAGCCTCTCAGCCCTCTCCTACCTGCTTCGGGTCATGGGGGCGCTGCACTCCGGCGATCTTTCGTTTCTCAGATTCGGCACCTGCTTCCTCGGCGCGATGTTCCTCTGGCTAGGCTGGATGGAACCTGGATTGGGCATTGGAGGTTACG
Source organism: Armatimonadota bacterium (assembly GCA_031363565.1). Taxonomy (GTDB): domain Bacteria; phylum Armatimonadota; class Armatimonadia; order Armatimonadales; family Capsulimonadaceae; genus JANXMY01. Next base: position 12,173 of record JANLUQ010000409.1, read on the forward strand.
CAATGATCGCCCGAGCGCGTGCCCTATGGCGCGCGCTGAAGACGAGGACGAGCCTGTCTTGGAGGCAACTCTAACGCTCCCTTTGGCCACGAGCGAGTCATCACTGACAGCGCGCACGCACCAGGTGGCGACCCCACCAACTCGTAGATGCGCGAGACGCGCACCGCCTACGAGGACCGGCTGCCGCGCACCTGGGCGGGGGCGTGCTACTCCCGCTCCGGGTGATAAGCTGTCTCCAGAGCGCGTTACCGAACTGCGCGCTGTGTTCGAGTTCGCCCCGACCCGTACCTTGCAGATGGATGTGGAGTACGATATCCTCCGGATCGTGACCAGCTGCACCGAGCAGTTCGGCGAGAAGGAGACGATGCGGGTAGATCAAGGGTTTACGGGGAAATCTTAACGAAAACTTTACACCACCTGTCCCCTTCTTTACACCTTCTTTATATGAAATCGGATATTATCAGCTCTGTCGCGGAGGAGGCGACGGGGATGCAAGACGTTCTATTCCTGGCGACGACATTGGTATTTTTCGCGATCGCGATCGGTTACACCTATGGGTGTGGCCGGCTGTAAAAGGAGTAAATATGGAAATCTGGATCGCGGGAATCGCGGCTATCGGTCTGACGGTCTACCTGCTGTACGCTCTGATCCGTCCAGAGCAGTTTTAAGGAGCTTTCGCTATGACTCTCATCGGCTGGTTTCAGATCGCCCTCTTCTTTGGGCTAATCCTTGTCCTGACCAAGCCCTTCGGGACCTTTATGTATAAAGTGTTCGAGGGTCAAAAGACCTGGCTGACCCCGATCTTCCGGCCTGTCGAGCGTGTGATCTACGCCATCGGCGGCGTCAAGGAAGACGAGGAGATGCCCTGGACGACTTATACGCTGGCGATGCTGCTGTTCAGCGTCGTCACGCTGGTCGTCACCTACACTTTCCTGCGCTTGCAGGCGTTCTTGCCGCTGAACCCGATGCACTTCGGGGATGCCAAGAGCCAGCCATCGTATGCGACAGCGATGACGCCAGACCTGGCGTTCAACACGGCGATCTCGTTCGCCACCAACACCAACTGGCAGTCCTACGGCGGCGAGAGCACGATGTCTTACTTCTCGCAGATGGTCGCCCTGGCCTCGCACAACTTCTTCTCAGCAGCCACAGGCATCGCTATCGCCATCGCCTTGGTGCGCGGCCTGTCGCGCCGCTCGGCGCAGTCCATCGGCAACTTTTGGGTGGATCTGACCCGCGCAACGGTCTATGTGCTGCTGCCCATCTGCATCGTCTACGCTCTGGTGCTGTGCCAGCAGGGCGTCATCCAGAACTTCCACGCCTACCACACGGCGACGACTCTGGAGGGGGTCTCTCAGATCATCCCCGGCGGGCCGTTCGCCTCACAGGAGGCGATCAAGATGCTGGGGACGAACGGCGGCGGGCCGTTCAACGTCAACTCCGCCCACCCATTCGAGAATCCGACGGGCCTGACGGACTTGCTGCAAATCCTGAGCATCTTTTTGATCGGCACTGGCATCGTCTACACGTTCGGCCTGTATGTCGGCAACGTCAAGCAGGCGTGGGCGATCTGGGGCGCGATGGGCTTTCTGTTCCTGCTGGGCGCCTCTGTCGCCTACACGCAGGAGGCGCGGGGCAACCCGCTGATCGCCGCGCAGGGCGTCGAAACACGGGCCGGTGTCCTGGGCGATAGCGGCGGCAACATGGAGGGTAAAGAGACGCGGTTCGGCGTCGCCCGCTCGGCGCTCTTCGCGACAGTCACGACCGACGCCTCCTGCGGCGCGGTCAACTCGATGCACGACTCGTTCACGCCCATCGGCGGCCTGGTCCCGATGGCGAATATGATGTCGGGCGAGGTGATCTTCGGCGGGGTGGGCGCGGGCCTGTACGGGATGCTGATGTACGCTATCCTAGCCGTGTTCATCGCAGGGCTGATGGTCGGGCGGACGCCGGAATACCTGGGCAAGAAGGTGGAAGCCTTCGAGATCAAGATGGCGATGCTGGCGGCCCTAGTGCTGGCCGCCGACGTGCTCCTGTTTACTGCGGTTTCGAGCGTCGCCCATGTGCCGCACCCCGCCGCCTACTGGAATACGGTCCAAAGCACGCCGCCCTCGCTAAACGTGCTGGCGTCGGCCAACACGAACAACAGCGGACCGCATGGCTTCTCCGAGATACTCTACGCCTACGACTCGGCGACCGGCAACAACGGCAGCGCCTTCGCGGGGCTGTCGGCCAACACGCCCTATTGGAACACGACGCTGGGCCTGTCCATGCTGGTCGGACGCTTCCTAATGATCGTGCCCTTGCTGGCGATCGCCGGCAGCATGGTCAAGAAAAAGCGCGTAGCGGCCAGCGCGGGGACGTTCCCGACGGACACGCCGCTGTTCGCGGGCCTGCTGATAGGCATCGTGGTCATCGTTGGCGCGCTCACTTACTTCCCCGGCGTCTCGCTGGGTCCCGTCGTAGAACACTTCCTGATGAACTCCGGGAAGACGTTCTAGAACTAGAGGGCGGGGGCAAGCCCCGCCCCTACAGGATCAACTCATGGCAACCACTCAACAAAATCCACAGGCGCAGGGCGCGAACGGCGCAGAACCGACCGGGATGGCCCCGTCAGTCCCGCCATCCGGAAAGCGCGCACGACCCCTGTTCGACCCGCCCATCGTCCGCCGCGCCCTGGGCGATGCGTTCGTCAAGCTGAACCCGCGCGCTGAGGCCAAGAACCCGGTCATGTTCGTCGTCTGGGTCGGCAGCGTCATCACGACGTTCATCTTCCTGGCGAGTTTCATTCCTTCCTTCGGCGTCCATATGGGCGGCTGGGAGCGCGCATTCACCGGCCAGATCGCCATGTGGCTGTGGTTCACCGTCCTGTTCGCCAACTTCGCCGAGGCTATTGCCGAGGGGCGCGGCAAGGCGCAGGCGGATGAGCTTCGCAAGACGCGCACGACCACCAAAGCGAGGCGGCAGGGGAAGAACGGTCAGGTCGAGGAGATCGCCGCATCGGACCTCCGCAAAGGTGACATCGTGGTCTGCGAGGTCGGCGACGTGATCCCGAGCGACGGCACGATCATCGAGGGAATCGCCAGCGTAGACGAGTCGGCCATCACCGGCGAGTCGGCGCCGGTCATCCGCGAAGCCGGCGGCGACCGGTCCGCCGTAACCGGCGGCACCAAGGTCCTCTCGGACGGCATCAAGGTCGAGATCACGGCCAATCCGGGCGAAACATTCATTGACCGCATGATTGGGCTGGTCGAAGGCGCCTCGCGGCAGAAAACGCCCAACGAGATCGCCTTGAACATCCTGATCGCTGGCTTGACCATCATCTTTCTGCTGGCGACCGTCACCCTGCTGCCTTTCGCGCAGTATAACGTGACCCAGGCGCAGGGCGCGAACATGAGCGGCACGGCCCCGAGCATCACCATCCTGATCGCGCTGCTGGTGTGTCTGATCCCGACGACCATCGGCGGCCTGCTCTCGGCTATCGGCATCGCAGGCATGGACCGGGTCATGCAGTATAATGTGCTCGCCATGTCCGGCAAGGCCGTTGAGGCGGCGGGCGACGTGGACGTGCTGCTGCTGGACAAGACCGGCACGATCACGCTGGGCAATCGGCAGGCGGCCGAGTTCCTGCCCCTCCCCGGCGTGGACGTCAACGAGCTGGCGGACGCCGCCCAGTTGTCGTCGCTGGCCGACGAGACCCCCGAGGGCCGCTCCATCGTCGTGCTGGCGAAGGAGAAGTACAGCCTGCGCGGGCGGCACTTAGAGGAAGGCGCGGAGTTCATCCCCTTCACCGCCCAGACGCGCATGTCCGGCCTGAATATGAACGGCGTGCGCGTCCGCAAGGGTGCGGTCGAGGCCGTCGCGGACTATGTCAAGCAGAGCGGCGGGACCGTCCCACCACAGTTACAGGAGATCGCCGCCGATATTTCTAAGCAGGGCGGCACGCCGCTGGCCGTGGTCCTGAATGACCGGCCGCTGGGGATCATCTACCTGAAGGACATCGTTAAGGGCGGGATGCGCGAGCGCTTCGACCACCTGCGGGCGATGGGCATCAAGACCATCATGATCACGGGTGACAATCCCTTGACGGCTGCCGCCATCGCACAGGAGGCGGGCGTGGATGATTTCCTCGCCCAGGCCAAGCCGGAAGACAAGATGGCGCTTATCAAGAAGGAGCAGGCGGAGGGTCGCCTGGTCGCGATGACCGGCGACGGCACTAACGACGCCCCCGCGTTGGCACAGGCGGATGTCGGCGTCGCCATGAACAGCGGGACGCAGGCCGCCAAAGAGGCGGGGAACATGGTTGATCTGGACTCGAACCCGACCAAGCTGATCGAAATCGTCGAGATCGGCAAGCAGCTCCTGATGACGCGCGGCGCATTGACGACGTTCTCGATCGCGAACGATGTCGCCAAGTATTTTGCGATCATCCCGGCCATGTTCTCGACGCTGTACCTGGTCGCCGGGGCATCCCACGGGCCGCTGTGGGCGCTCAACATCATGAAGCTGCACTCGCCCTACTCGGCGGTGCTGGCGGCGATCATCTTCAACGCCTTGATCATCGTCGCCTTGATCCCCGTGGCCCTGCGCGGCGTCCCCTACCGCCCGATGGGCGCGGCACAGGTCCTGCGCCAGAACCTCGCGATCTGGGGCCTCGGCGGCATCGTGCTACCGTTCCCGCTCATCAAGCTGCTGGACCAGATCGTCGTCCTGCTGCACTGCGCTCCAGCGCAGTAGGCTACAGTGGCGTGTGGTGGCCCCAGCCTTGAAAGGCCGGGCTATTCAAACCACAAAGCCCCTCCGGGGCTGAATGACCGGAATGAGCGGCTTATCTTTAGCCCCAGAGGGGCTTTGCACACTTTTAGCCCGGCCCTGAAGGGCCGGGGCGCGAGGATTAACAATGGCAAAACAACTGGTCATCTCGATACGGATCACCCTGGTTCTGCTGCTGCTCGTCAGCGGCATCTACCCCCTAGTCGTCTGGGGACTGTCCCAGGCCGCCTTCAAGCATCAGGCGAACGGCAGCCTCATCACGAACGCGCAGGGGCAGGTCATCGGCTCCGAGCTGCTGGCGCAGGGCTTCACCAAGCCCGAGTACTTCCACCCCCGCCCCTCGGCGGCGGGCAACGGCTACGACCCGACTCAAAGCAGCGGCACCAACCTCGGCCCGACTAGCGATAAGCTGATCAACGGCATCCACAAGAAGCTGGCAAACGGCAAGGATGACCCGACCAACTTCGACGGCGTCAAAGACCTGGCGGCGGCCTACCGCAAGGACAACGGCTTGGCGAGCAACACGCTGGTTCCCGTGGACGCCGTCACCCGGTCCGCATCGGGCTTGGACCCGCACATCAGCCCGGCTAACGCTGAACTCCAGGCAGACCGCGTCGCCAAGGCCCGCAACACCACAGGAGGTACCGTGCGCAGCCTGATTAAACAGAACACGCGGGGCCGCTCCCTCGGCTTCCTCGGCGAGCCTGTCGTGAACGTCCTGAATTTGAACGTGGCGCTGGACAAGGCCGCGCCCATGCCGCCCGCCCCGGCGAAGAAATAGGGAGGGCGCACACTCTCAAGGAAAGGAGGACAAAGGCGATAAGCAAGAAGAAAGACGACAAGAAAGACGACAAGAAGAAAGACAAGAAGAAGGGCAAGAAGTAGCCTGGCGACAGCCGGATGGCTTCCTGCACGCAGCCAGGGCCGCATCGGATTTGTCCGGTGCGGCCCTCTCGCAACCAGCTACCCGTAAGACAAGAAACTGCTGCCGCTCAAGAGACACCTTGAGGCAGCCCAGCGGATGAACGCAGACGTTCACCGAGGCTCGGAACATTCAGTCAGCCGATGAACACCTCATCTGATGACGGTTCCAAGCAAGTGAACAGGAACCTTCAAGAGGAATGTAGAGAGCTTACTACAGTACGCGGCCTTTCCGCTAGTCGTCTTCCTGCTCGTCAAGCCACTCGGCAGCTACATGGCCCGCGTCTTCGACGGCGGCAAGACGCTCCTCGATCCCCTGCTCCGACCGTGTGAGCGCCTCGTCTACCGCGTGAGCGGCGTTGACCCAGAGGCCGAGATGGACTGGAAACGTTATGCGCTCTCGTTCGTCCTGTTCAGCCTCGTCGGCCTGAGCTTCCTGCCTGCCCTGGCCCTGGGGCCTGTCGTCGAGCACCTCCTGATGAAGCGCTGATTCCGCCCTGAACAGGTGGGAGGCAGGAACCGGCATGGCGGGTGTAGAATAAAAGAGAATGAACAGATGCACACCCGAGGAACTGCTGGCGCGGGTCCAGAAAGAAGAGCGCGCAGCCGGCCGGGGGCGATTCAAGATCCTGCTGGGCTTTGCAGCCGGCGTCGGCAAGACGTTCGAAATGCTGTGCGAGGCGAACCGCCGGAAGCACGAGAGCGGTCAAGATGTGGTCATCGGCTATGTCGAGACCCACAAGCGCAAAGACACCGAGGCGCAGATCGGTGATCTGGAAGTCATCCCACGCCGGAAGATCGAGTATAAAGGCGCGACCTTCGAGGAGATGGACACCGAAGCCGTCATCGCCCGCAAGCCCCGGTGGGTGCTGGTGGACGAGTTGGCGCACACAAACATCCCCGGCTCCAAGAACGAGAAGCGCTACCAGGACGTGATCGAGATCCTGAACGCCGGGATCAATGTCGAGAGCACGATGAACGTGCAGCACTTGGAAAGCCTCAATGACACCATTTACCAGATCACCGGGGTAAAAGTGCGCGAGACCGTTCCCGACTGGGTGCTGGCCGAAGCGAATGAGATCGTCACCAAGGACCTGACCCCGCGCTCCCTGATCAACCGTTTGCAGCGCGGCGACGTATACCCCCCGGACAAGGTCCCGCAGGCACTCGAAAACTTCTTCACCGAGGGCAACCTGTCGGCCCTACGCGAGATCATGCTGCGCGAGGTCGCCGGCGCAGTGGACCGCAACGTCCAGACCTATCGCGAGGAGAAGAACGTCTCCGAGCCGTGGCAGACGCAGGAGCGGGTCATGGTCTGTATCTCCCCTGACAGGCCTTCGGACCGACTGCTGCGCCGTGGCTGGCGCATCGCCCAGCGCCTCCAAGCGGACATAGTGGCCGTGTATGTGCCCCAGGGAAAAGTGACTCTGGAGCATCAGAAAGTCCTGGAAAGCGACTTCGCGCTTGCAAGCCGACTGGGTGTCCGCGTCGAGCGAACGGAGGGGCAGGGTATCGCGCAGTCGCTGGCCGACTATGCACGCGTGCATCAGGTCTCGCAGATCGTGATCGGCCATTCTGGCCGGACCCGCTTGAAGGAGATCGTGCAAGGCTCGATTATCAATGACCTGATCCGCCTGGTACGTGGGATTGATGTACTCGTCGTCGCCAACAGCGTGCCGAGCGAATAAGGGGCTGGCACTTCCAATACCGGCGCTCACGTTGTCTTAGGCCAGGAGGCGCTGGAAGGTCCAGAACACGGCGACGGCGGCAATCATGACCGAGGCCGGGACAACGACCAGGCGGCGGTAGCCGGGGCGGGACCGGAACCAGCCGACCGCAAGCAGGGCCAGGGCCACAACTGATAGCTGCCCGAGTTCCACACCCGTATTGAAGCCCACCAAGGCCGTCAGGAAGTCGTGTCGCTGTAGCCCCAAGTCTTTAAGCGCGCCCGCAAATCCCATGCCATGCACCAGCCCGAAGCCGAACACGACAAACGGCCGCCAGGGTTTCAGCTCCGTCGTGAACAAGTTTTCAATCGCGACAAAGGCGATAGAGGCGGCGATCACCGGCTCAATGATGGTGGAAGGCAGACGCACCAGGCCGTACAAGGACAGCGCCAGGGTCAGCGAGTGCGCCACGGTGAATGCCGTGATCTGCCATAGCAGCGGCTTGAGCCGGGTGGAAAGCAGGAACAGGCCCAGAACGAACAGGATATGGTCCAGCCCTTCGGGCAGGATGTGCGTATAGCCCATCTGCACATAACGGATGACCAGCACGGCCCAGGGCAGCGGGTGCGCGGCCGGCGGCGTGGTCAAGGCCGCCGTAACTGGCATCGTCGGAGTGGGCTGAGCCGCTTGAGGCGGCCTGACCACAGGCGTGGGGAGCAGACTCGTGGTGGAAGAGGATCGAGTCACGCGGGCAGGGTTCAGCGCATGGGCAGGTTCGATTTTGGCCGGCGCAGTGAGGGGCAGAGGGAGCGCCTTCAAGGCTGTGGCGGCTTTGGGTCCTGCCGCGCCCGCCGCCGCGCGCTTGGGTTTGGGCGCGGCGACCGCCTTGACTGCTGGGATGAGCGGCATCGCCACGGTGATGGGGGCGATTGGCGTCTCCGCCGGGGCGGGGGCCGTGGGTGTGAGAATCAGCGGCAGTGGCGTGCTGAAGGTGCCGGCTTCCACCGGCTCGGAGACAGGTTCCCGGTAAGGAAACTCCGTCGTCACCACGATCATGCCCAGCACATCTGGGAACCGGAACGAGGCCGAGGCCGCGCCCGGCGGGAGATGGCCCTGCACCGTCACGGTCATCGTCACCGGCAGGCGCGGCTTGATGCCCGAGTCGCGCCATTTCTGCACATCCGCCACGCTCGGAAAGATGACCGCATCTACTGCGCCCGGTCCTGACCCTCCAGACGCCTGAAAGTCGCGCTGGAACCGGCCTTCGGCCTTGTCAAGCTGCGTCTGCAAATCAGAGGCAGGGCCATCGAGCAGAGCATTCATCGGACCGTCACCGATGCGCTGCGGTGTATCGTCCAGGACGAACGCCAGCAGATCGAACCGCGACTCCACTACGAAATGCCCATCCGGCTGCACTTTGGCTGTGGCGGCGGCGATGCTGGCTGGATGAGCCTGGCATCGCACGCCGCCCGCTGCGAGGATGGCAAGGAGCAGCGCCAGCAGCGCCCAAAGCTCTCTCCCGAGTCCGGAGGATAGCGGACTCGGGAGACGGGTGGGTTCTTCGGACGCCACAGGCCTATTTCGCCTTTCCAGCCTGGAGCAGTATTTGGAGCTGTCCGGGTGAAAGGCTCTGCTTCCAGATCGTCATGTCCCGCACTTCACCATCCAAAACGCGCTCTTGCTCCCAGGGATCCTTCGGCATCACCTCGACTTGGGAAAGATCGTCGGACAGGTCCACTTTCTGCTCGGCGAGCTTGACGGCGTCTTTATACACCCGAAGCGTCTGACCGTCATAGGTAGCCGTCAGCATCTGCCAACGCCCGAGGTCCAGCGGCGTGGTCGTTTCGACGTCCTCGTTGGCGCTCCAGAAATGGATGCCGTTCGCGAACTTACTCAAAAAGCGTCCCGTCCCAACTCGCCCGTCGGTCGCCCTCCCGAAACCGGCAACGATGGTCTGGTTTTCCGGCTGATGCTCCACCTTGCAGAATAGGTTGATCGTCCACGGGTCGCGGGCCTTGACCGGCAGATCGGCGATCTTGAATTCCTGGGGAGTTTTCGCTAGGAGCGGCCCGCTGGCGAAGACGCGCCCGCCGCTGGTTAGCCCCACCGCTTGCGGAATGATCAGATTCCCGGCAGGTGATACATCTTTGACACCGCTGACCGTAAGATTCGCCGAAGTGGTCAGCGTTGCGGCATGGTTCAGCTCCAGGGTAACTGTCCGGCCATCCAGGCCGAGCGAGGCGGACTTGACGACGAAGCCGCCGTCAAAGTGGTAGTTGGCCGCCTGCTCCGCAGTGTCTTTGGAAACGGGCTTGGAGAAGTCCACCATCGCCAGGGGCAGATCCGGCAGCATCTGCCCGGAGGCGACCTGGGGCGGCGTCGTGTCGTGGATGTCGAGGCTGGCATTCGCGATCTGCGTCGTGCCCGCGCCATCAATCTCCGCCGCCCGCACCGTGGTCACGTCTTCCAGGGTAAAGGGGCCGGTGTAGACCGGCGATGCCGCCGTCGGCGCGCGGGCGGCCAAGGTGTTGGGCAGCGCGCCGCCGCCCCCCTAGAGCGGGTGGGCGGGGGTGACAACCGTCGGGTGATGG
>JANLUQ010000420.1:0-7376 GCA_031363565.1 Armatimonadota bacterium
CGAAGGCGGGCGGAACCGATCAGGTCCAGGGGATAAGGCAGGGCAAGATCGGCGACGTGCTGTTTGACGGCTACTGGCGCTTCCAGGTCAAAAGCGTCGAGACGACCGATGCCTATTCCGTGCAGAAGACCGGCGCCGGGCTGTACTACGACCAAGCCACGAGCACAGTCCACGCTAAACCGAAGACAAAGCTGGTCATCATCAAGTGCCGCATGACCAATGGACAGAAGTCGGTGCAGACCTTTTGGCTCGCCCCGCTGCCCGGTGAGCGGGCCATCAACAATGCCCTCACCGACACCGGCGGGGAGTCTTATCCGCCGGACGGCTATGATCTCGATGGCTCGACCAGCCAGAGCAAGCCGCTGCTGCCCGGCGCGAAGACCGACTTCACGATCCTGTTCAGCGTCCCGGAGGGGACCCAGCTCAAGGACCTGGTCTTCACGCTGCAAAACAACGATTCGCGGCCCGGCAGCGATGTGCGCGTGTCGCTTCAGTAATGACGCAGGACCGATAAACTACAAGGAGCCACACATGGCCTGGATCAAGACCGTACCACCCTCCGAAGCCGACGAGCGGCTGAGGGAACTGATGACCAAGCAGCGGGAACTCTACCCCGCCGAGTATGCCACGCCCGTCGAGGGGACGGATAAGGCCGGGCGGATAGACATGCCTAACATCGTCGCCTCCCATACCCTCATTCCAGACGCCCTTTTCCACGCTTTTTCCACCTTCGGCGCGCTGATGTCGCCCGACCTGCCGCTGACCCGGCGGCAGCAGGAGATGATCACCACGACCGTCTCCGTCACCAACAAATGCTTTTATTGAACGGTCTCGCACGCAGAGTTTCTGCGTCGAGTCACCCTGGATGACGGCTTCGTGGAAGCACTGCGCCAGGATTATAAAACCGCACCCATCAGTCAACAAGATCGGGTGATGCTGGACTACGTCGTCAAGGTCACGAAGGACGCCACGAAGGTCAGTCCCGACGACCATGCCCGCCTCCATGCGGTCGGCTTCGATGACCAGGGCATCTTGCAGATCACTTTAATCACGTCTTGGTTCAACTACATCAACCGCGTCGCCGATGCCCTAGGCATCGGCCGCGAGGGATAGCCGTTCCCCACCGGCATAGATCGTCATGCCCGTATCGCGCAGGAAGCCGACCAGCGTCTGGTTGTTGGCCTGAGCCAGCTCCACGGCCAATGTGGAGGCGGCGGAGACGGAGCAGACGACGGGGATGCGGGCCATAAGCGCCTTCTGCGTGATCTCGAACGAGGCCCGGCCACTGACCAGCAGGACGAGGGGCGCGTCCCCCGACCACGGCAGCCAGCCCTGCTCTACACCGTAGCCGATGGCCTTGTCAGTCGCATTGTGCCGCCCGATGTCCTCGAAGACGCATCGGCACTCCCCCGCGCAATCGAACAGGCCGACCGCGTGCAAGCCTCCGGTCTGCTTGAAGAGCGCCTGATGCCGACGTAGGGTATGCGGCAGCGACAGCAGGGTCGCACGGCTCAGAACAGGCATCGTAGGCGGCGGCAGCGGGTACGTCTGCATCCCAACAGCCTCCAACGCCGCCTTGCCGCACAGGCCGCAGCTCGTCCCGGCCATCAAAGTCCGCTGCCAGAGCTTCTCGGACAGTGGCGGCGTCTTGAGCTGCACGGTGACGATGTTCGGAATGTCGGTGTCCGCTGCCTCGCCCGTATCGCAGTAGCGGATCTGGCCGATGTCGGACTCGGAGTTGATCACGCCCTCGGTCAACAGCAGGCCGCGCGTCAGCGCGAAGTCATCCCCCGGCGTCCGCATGGTCACGGTGAACCGTTCCATGCCCAGCCGGATCTCCAGCGGCTCCTCGACGACGAGTGTGTCGTCAATCTCAGTGAGATGCCCGTCACGCAGCCGCGCGACGGGCAGTATCTTTACAGCACCGGCAAGTTGTGTATTTTCAGGGAGCATAATAGGGAGCATAATATATGGCGGAAGCGGATGGGAATCGAACCCACCACCCGCGTGATGCGGGTCACTGGTTTTGAAGACCAGGGAGGCCACCAGACCCCGAACGCCTCCATTAGACTACGAAAACGTGACCGGCAGACGGCTCCATCACATCCCCGATATACGCTGCCGACACGCCCTTCATCGTCAGAGCGGCTAAGAGCGCTTCTCTTCTATCCCCCGCCACCGAGACCAATAAACCGCCCGAGGTCTGCGGATCGTACAACAGGGACAGGATGCCCGCCTCGACACCTTCCGCGACCGTGACATACGCCCCGAAGTAGTCCCGGTTGCGGCCCGCCCCGCCCGGAGCCACCCCCTGCCGCGCCATTTCCAGCGCCCCGACCAGGAACGGCACCTGGTCGGTATAGACGTGAGCAGACATCCCCGACGCGCGCAGCATCTGGTACAGATGGCCCAATAAACTGAAGCCGGTCACATCGGTGCAGGCATGCGGTCCGACCGTCGCCGCAGCGTCCCGCGCCGCACGGTTCAGCGTCCGCATGGATGTCAAGGCAGCCTCCACAGACTCGGCGGGCGCGACGCCCTGCTTGATGCCGGTTGTGATGGCCCCAATGCCCAGAGGCTTGGTCAGGATGAGCGCATCCCCCACCCGCGCGCCCGCATTGGTCCAGATGCGCGCCGGGTCTACCGTCCCCGTCACGGATAGCCCAAACTTGATCTCCGGGTCGTCTATGGTATGCCCACCCATCAGCGCGACAGTGGCCTCTTGACACTTCGCCAGACCGCCGCGCAGGATGCCGTTCAATATTTCTGGGTCCAGGCCGGACGGGAAGCAGACGACGTTTAGGGCCGTCAGCGGCAGGCCGCCCATGGCGTAGACGTCCGAAAGCGCGTTCGCCACGGCGATCTCGCCGTAGGCGTAAGGATCGTCCACGACCGGCGTGATGAAGTCCACCGTCTGCACGAGGGCTTGATGCTCGCTCAGGCGGTAGACGCCGGCGTCATCCAGCGTGCCGAAGCCGACTAGGACGTTCGGGTCACGCGGTACATCAGCAAACAAATCTTTCACCGCGGCGTTCAGGTCCCCCGGACCAAGCTTCGCCGCTCAACCCGCCGCTGAGGACATCTCGGTCAGGCGTGGTCTTTTCGAATTCGTCATTTCGTCGGCCATCGCGTCATCACCCCCTCCCGTTCCAGAGTCGCAGGTCGCCTGCGCGTTTCGTCACCCCTTGGCCGTCCAGGTGTTCCAGCAGTGGGATCGAGAACTTGCGCGTCGTGCCCAGCGCGGCGTTGAGCTGCGAGACCGTCTGGCCTTCGCCATCAGAGAGCGCAGCGCACAAGAGCCGTTCGGCCTCGACCAGCGCATCCCGGTGGAACACGACCATCTTGTTGGACGTGCGCTCCGTTGTAGGAACCAGAGTACCCGCCTCGACCAGAAAGTGGTACAGGCTCTTGCGCCGCCGGTCGCGCTTCAAGACCGCGTCTAGGTCCGGGGGCTTCAAACCGCCTGACCGAAACGCGGCCTCGATTTCCTGGGCAATGCCCCGCTCGACGGCGGACAGTGCATTCTCGGGCGAGTAGTCTGCCTGGCGCACCAGCCCATCCAGAGTCTGGAGCGTGCCGCTTGTCGTCAGGTCTTCCAGCAGATGGTGGTAGGCGGCGGGTTTCAGGAGGCGCGGCAGACGGCGGCGCAGCTCCTCCTGCGGCATCCCACGCCGCGTTGGGTGGGCGGCGTGGAACTGGGCGACAAGCGCCTGCGTCTGTCCCCGCAGTGTCCCGAATACGTCTGGGTCCAGGACCAAGCCCCCTGAACAGAACACGGCAGGCAGGGCGGGCGTCAAGGCGTCCGGCAGAAGTCCAAGATCAAGCGTCAGTTGCCGGGCGTCGCGTCCCTCCGGCCCCGCCGCACGCAGCTTCTCCCGCAGCCGCGCGTCAGGGCTGCCATGCCTTAATACCTGCACAGAGCGCAGCACGGCCTCATCAACATGCGTGTGCTTGGGCGGATAGGAGTCAGCGATCCGACCGCCACCGACCGTCTCGACCGGCGATGGTGTGCGGATGACGAACGGCTCACCCGTAGGAACGACGGCGTCCTCGGCCAGCCGGAACTGAACGAAGGCCGTGGCCCCCGCTTCGACCTCCGGCTGCCCTAGCGGGTAGACGCGCGCCGTCAGTTCGCTCGTCCCGAAGTGCAGGACGACGGCCTGCCCGCGCTTGACCGGCTTGTCGGTGGAGGCGAGCAGCGTCAGCTCGGCGTCCAGAAGCCGGGTCGGACGCAGCGCACCCACTGTCGCCAGGGTGTCCCCATGCACGATGTCGTCCTTCTTGACCCCGCGCAGGTTGACCGCCGTGCGCCATCCTGGCGGCGCGACCGAGACCGGATGCCCGTGCACCTCCAGCCCTCGCACCTCGGCCTTCAGTCCGCCCGGCCAGATCTCCACCGTCTGCCCTACCCGCAGCGGCCCGCGCCGCAGCGTTCCCGTCACGATGGTGCCCTGCCCCATGATCGTAAACGCCCGGTCCACGGGAAGTGTGAAGTACGGCTGCTCACGCGCCGGTTCGGCCTCCGCCAGCAAGCTTTGAAACGCCGCCGTGATGCTCTCCAGCCCCTCACCCGTGACCGCCGAAGCAAACACCAGGGGAATGTCCCGCAGGAACGTGTCGTGGAGGAAATCCTCCAGTTCCTCCGCGACAAGCGCCCGCTCATCTTCGTCCGGCACTAGGTCGCTCTTGGACACGACTACCAACCCCCGGCGGACGCCAAGCAGGCCCATCAAGGCGACGTGTTCCACGGTCTGAGGCTTGACCCGCTCATTGGCAGCGACCACAAGCAGGGCCGCGTCAATACCGGTCGCTCCCGCGATCATCGTCTTGACGAACTTTTCATGGCCCGGCACATCAATCAGGTCCACTTCCCCCTCCGGCAGCGCGAGATGCGCGAACCCGAGCACGATGGACATGCCCCGTTCCCGCTCTTCCTTGAGCCGGTCCGTCTCGATTCCCGTCAGGGCGCGGACGAGTGCCGTTTTGCCGTGGTCAATGTGGCCGGCGACGCCGACCGTAATGTGTTTCTTTTCCGTCATAGCCTTCGCCCCGACCGGAGCGCTGAGTCCCGCCGCGCGGGACCGAGGCGTTTATCAAGCGGCTGTCTGCCGTAGCTTCGACCGCCCGCGTTCCTCGTAAGCCTGTATCTGTGCGACATTCGCGCGCTCCACACCCGTCAGCAGCGCCTCGCGGAACTTGGGATCGGGCTTGTACCACAATTGACTTCGAAAGTATCCCCGCAGCCAGGGGTCTTGAAAGATCATTCCATGCCGCGCATAGATCTCATTGCGAAGCTTGCGCGCGTCATCCGCCGACAGCCCTTGCAGCATGGCCAGGGGCACCGGCTTCTCCGATATCTGCTGGTGCAGGCCGGCCTCGGCTTCCAGAATCAAGGCGGTATTTTTCTTCTCAACCGGCGACAGGAACACCAGGTTCCCCGCCGCCGGGCGAGGCCGATACCACGGCTGGTCGTCAAAGTAGGCTTGCAGCCAGGCCGTATGGAACCGCGCGCCATGCCGAGCGAAGACTTCATTCCTCAGCAGCCGCAGCTCATACAGATTCAGCCCGCGCAGCATAGGCGCGGAGATCGCCGATTCCTGGAACAGCCCCATATCACCCGGCGCCAGCGCCAAACGCCGCTGCTGTTTCTGTGCCTTTTGGATCGCCGCCAAGTTCGCCCGCTCCGCCGCTGTCAGCGCACTCAAGCGGTAACCGGCGCGTGGATGATACCAGTACCGTTCCGCAAAGTAGTCCTGGAGCCAGGGCTGACCGTCAAACCGCCGCCCGTGCCACGCCTCGATCTCGCCTGCCATGATCTGCCACTCTAAAGCGGAGTGCGGCCCTAGTTCCCGAGCAGTCAGCACATGGTTCTGGTTGAACCGTAGGTCGCCCGGCTCCACATGCGCGTGTCGCTTCCACTCCGCCTCTTTAATCAGGTCCATGTTCGCCCGCTCCGTCGGGTCCAGGTCCGTCACCTGGTACGCAGGGTTCGGCTTGTACCAGGGCCGCGTCCGCAAAAAATCCTGAATGACGGCCTCATCGAAGCGTCGCCCGTGCCGCCCGAAGACCAGCCCGCGCATATACTTCAAGTCCAGCAAGGTCAGTGGGTGAAGCTGCGCCCGCGTGAGGGTCCGGTGCCGGAAGTCAAAGCCCTCATACGACTTCCAGGCCGTTTGGGCCATCACCGGCCTGGCCAGCATCAGCAGGACAAAGAAAAGAAAAGACATGCGCCGCATTATTGTTATCCCTGCCCTTCTTTCGTACCGCATTTCACGCTGCGGAAGGCCGTGACTAGTTCTCGCATCTCGTCCTCCCGCACCGTTCGCACATCGAGCGCAAGCCAGCCGTCCGACAGCATCGCCATGACCGGCGGGTCGTGCCGACGCAGCGCCGCTGCTAGCTCGTCCACGCTCATCGCCTCGGCCCGCACCTGCACCAGTTTCGTCGGCAGTGGGACCGTCGGCAGCGCGCCGCCGCCGGTGTAGCCGACGCCGTCTGTCAGGCGCGTTTCGAGGCCGGGCAGCTTGGCGAGGGCATTCCGCAGGCGACGGGCGCGGCGGGTCAGCTCCTCCTTGCTCCGCGAGAGCATGTGCAGGACGGGGACCGTCTCAGTCACCCTGTCGTCGTCCTCGTACAGCCGCAGCGTCGCTTCCAGGGCGGCCAGCGTCAGCTTGTCCGCCCGCAGGGCGCGGAACAGCGGGTGCGAGGCCATTTGTGCGATCGGTGCGGCGCGGCCCAGCAGTATCCCGCACTGCGGTCCGCCCAGAAGCTTGTCGCCGCTGACCATGGCGACGTCAGCGCCTGCCTTGATCGTCTCCAAGACGGTCGGCTCATAGGGCAGGCCAAACCGCGTCACATCTACGAGGGCGCCGCTGCCCAAATCGTCCATCACCAGCAGCCCGTGTTCCCGCCCCAGTGCCACGAGTTCCGGCAGGGCAGTCTCCTCGGTGAACCCGACGATCCGGTAGTTGCTCGCGTGGACCTTCAGCAAGACCTTCGTTTCCGCCGTAACGGCCTTCTTATAATCCCCAATGCGCGTCTTGTTGGTCGTTCCGACCTCGACCAGCCGCGCCCCGCTCTGCGTGATGACGTCCGGGACGCGAAAACCGCCGCCGATCTCTACCAGTTCGCCGCGCGAGATGATGACCTCACCGCCCGACGCCACTGCCGTTAGGGCCAGCAGCACCGCCGCCGCATTGTTGTTGACGACCAGGGCGGCCTCGGCCCCGGTCAGACGCTTCAGCAGTTCCCCGATCTGCCCGCCCCGCCCGCCGCGCTTACCCGTCGCCAGGTCGAGTTCTAGATTGGAATAGTTCCGGGCGGCGCTTGTCACCGCCTCCACCGCCGCCGCCGCCATCGGCGCACGGCCCATGTTC
>JANLUQ010000431.1:0-2100 GCA_031363565.1 Armatimonadota bacterium
CCTGGGCCGCCCTGACCAGCCTGATCTCGCTCGCCCTCTGTGCCTCACCTGCCGCTCAGGCACAAGGCACGCAGACTGACACCTACACCGTCACCTATAGCGGCGGAGCGACCACCGCCACCGGCCCCACCGACAACACTCCCGGCCCCTACACCCTCGCCTACGCGCCCGGCTCTTCTGTGCCCAGCGGCAGCGACTATGGCGGCGGCGCTTACAACCACCAGTTCTTCGGTCCTAAGACCGTCTCCATCAACTGCAAGGGAGCCATCACGGCGACCTTCGCCTGGAACCCCGGCCCGAACAACGATCCCGCACCCGCCGCAATCTCGGTGATCGTCGTCGAACAGGTATATGCCAGTTGGGGCAGTAACAGCGGCGGCAGCATCGGCAACGACCATTCCCGCCACGGGTAGCTGGGCCAACTGCGGATCGGCAGGGACTATTACTCCAAGTGGCACAAGGACTTTTTCTCCGAGCAACTCTTTCCCGATGTGGACACAGATCATCACTGGTAACAGTGGCGCATTCTAAGGTCACTATGCATTGCACACTCACGAATAGCCTTGAGAACACTCAGGGCAGAGTGGGCCATTACGCATCAGCCAAAAGGAAACTATCATGGACAAGACCAAATGGATGATCGGCGGAGCTTTAGGCGTTTTCCTCTGCGCGACGGTAGTTGCAATGGGGCAACAGCGCCAGCATAATGGGCAGGGCGTCGGCGCAGATATGACCTGTTTCCACTTAACGCCCGCGCAAAAGGCAAAAGAAGACAAAAAATGGAGACTGGATCAGACAGCAGCGGTGGCCTTGGACGCAGGCCAGTACGCCGAGGCGGAAGCCGACGCACAACAGTCCATTTCCATAGGTCAGGACTCTGGTATGGCCCAAGAACTTCTGGCTTCGGCGTTAAACGCGCAGGGCAAGACACAGGCGGCGCTCCAAGCCTATAAGGTGATTTCGGACGAAGGGGGTGTCTTTCCGCGTAACCAGGTGCCTTATGCTCTGTTGCTGCTGAAGTCGGGCCAATGGACACAGGCTGTCGCCGCCTACAACAAGACACTGCCCTTTCTCGGTGGGGCGGATGTGATACAGGCGAATAGCCACTTCTCCTCCGATGTGCCACAGCCGAGGGAACTGGCGGTAGCTCTCCACATCGCTCAGGGTCTTACCTACATAGACGATGCTGGCTGGGGTAGCCATTCGCGGCATGAAGAGGCAATGAGGGAGTTTGATCAAGCCTTGCGGCTCGCGCCGGACTCGCCGCTGGCGAACTACTACTACGGCTACGGCTGGCAGCATCTCGATCTCAAAAGCCGCACGAGGACTGCCAATGCCCAGCGGGCAAAGGTGGCGTTCCAGAAAGCGGCGGCGCTCGGGGGGACTGATGTCAAGAAGGCTGCTGGTGAAGCACTGACGCGCTTTAAGTAGCCCAGGCGCGGTGCCGTGAAGTGAAAAAAGCCCGGCCTCTCACTGGGAGGCCGGGCGTTTCTGCGTGTGGCTTCGCCGTGCCGCTCGCTTTAGCCCTCCTCGGGCCGGACGACGATCCGGTTCCCCTGCACCGTCACGACCTGGACGGCGGTTCCGGGCGACACGAACTCACCATCACTCACCACCGGCAGGCGGACACCGTCGAACTCCGCCGTGCCGGACGGGCGCAGCAAGGTCACGGCGACGCCGTACCGGCCCAAGAAGCCGGTGTAGTCGTCGCTGGACACATAGCCCCCCTGGGCGGTCTGGCGCAGGGGCTGGCCCAGGCGCTTCCAGACGCCCGACTTGGGCAGGTACAGGAAGAAGGCGACCAGCAGGGCCACGGTGACGAACAGGGCCGTGGCGGCGGGGTAGAGCGCCCCGGCCTGCGAGCCGCCCAGGGCGTAAAACAGGCCGACGAAGATCAGGCCCAATCCGGCCAGGGCGGGCCAGCCGTGGCCGGGCAAAACGTGCGTTTCCAGCAGCAGCAGGGCGCAGCCGCCCAGAAACAAGAGGACGCCGATCCAAGTGGCCGCGCCGACGGTGATGTAGGCGGCGAAGATGAGCGCGACCAACACGCCCCCCGCGATGCCCGCCAGCCCCCAGGTGTGCAGCGTCAGCACTTCCGCC
>JANLUQ010000531.1:0-1527 GCA_031363565.1 Armatimonadota bacterium
CCTACCGTGAAGCTTTCCTACCGTGAAGCTTTCCTACCGTGGAGGCTCTTCTGCCGCGAAACCTCCCTTAACTGCCCTACTACTCATTCATCACACAAAACCGACCGATCACCCTCCCAGTCCACCCACCCGTTTCGGGAGGGTCGGCGCGCAGCGCCGGGGTGGGTCCAAGGACCATACACATGCTCAAACGCGGACTCTTCAAAAGCATCTTCCAAAAAGTAGACCAGATGGTCACCGGGCGCGGCAAGATAGACGAGGAACTCTTCGAAGAACTCGAAGAGTCGCTCATCGGGGCCGACCTCAACATCCACACCACGATGCGCGCCATGGACGCCCTGCGCGGCATGGTCCGCGACAACCAGCTCCACAATGCCGGGGATGTCACCGACTACCTCCGGCGCTTCCTGTGGGAGACCCTGATCTCAGACGATGCCAAGACCCCAGCCCTGAACGTCTCTCCCGTCGCCCCGACCGTCTACCTCGTCGTCGGCGTCAACGGCGTTGGCAAGACCACCAGCATCGCCAAGCTGGCCCACAAGCTGAAAGGCGAACGCAAGCGCGTCGTCTTGGCCGCCGCCGATACCTTCCGCGCCGCCGCCGTGGACCAGCTTGCTCTTTGGGGGGAACGCATCGGCGTCGAAGTCGTCAAGGGCCGCGACGGGGCCGACCCCGCCGCTGTCGTCTTCGATGCCATCCAGGCCGCCAAGGCGCGATCGGCCGACTACCTTATCATCGACACGGCCGGCCGCCTGCATAACAAGGCGAACCTGATGGAAGAACTCAAGAAGATCAACCGGGTCGTCATGCGCGAATTGGGCGGCCGCTCCGCCGACGAGACCTTGCTGGTGCTGGATGCCACGACCGGCCAGAACGCCGTCAACCAGGCCCGCGAGTTCAAGAACGCCGTCAGCGTGACGGGCCTCATCCTGGCGAAGCTCGACGGCACGGCGCGCGGCGGCATCGTCATCACCATCAAAGACGAACTGGGCGTCCCCATCAAACTCATCGGGACGGGCGAGAAAGCCGGCGACATGGAATACTTTAACCCCCGGACCTTCGTCGAAGCGCTGTTCGAGTAGGGGCGCCGCTTGCCGCGCCCTCTTTCGCTGCCGCGCCCTCTTCTCCGCCGCGCCCTCTTCTCCCCCGCGCCCTCTTCTCCCCCGCGCCCTCATCCGGCTTCGCCATCAGAGCACGGGGGACATCGGCAGGTCCATCAGCGGAACATACTGCTTGTCGTACAGCTTGGAGCTGGATGCGCCGAAAATGCTGCCTGTCGGTGTTATTGACTGGGATGTTACGCCGTCCCGCCCTGAAGGGCAGGTCTGGGGGGCCTGTGGCCAACCGGTCTGCGACCGGAAGATTAAGACAGGGATTCCCTCCCGCCCGCAGGAGAAGTCGTTCTCTCCCGCCCGCAGGGTCGGGTGTTCACCCCGCTCCGTTCCTACGAGGGGCAGTGGCTCCGCGGGCGGCGTCTCGCCCCCCAGATGGGTCGTTCACGGTGGGGCGTTTGCGGCCCGGTCACAG
>JANLUQ010000539.1:0-4639 GCA_031363565.1 Armatimonadota bacterium
GCCTCGCCCGCCTTGTCTCCCACTTGCCGCCGCAAGGGCAGCGCCTGCTGGTAAAAGTCCAGCGCTTTGGCGTTCTGGCTCAATTCTTTGTAAACCGCCCCGATGTTGTTGAGGGTCGTGGCCTCGCCCGCCTTGTCCCCGATCTGCCGCCGCAAGGGCAGCGCCTGCTGAAAGAAGTCCAGCGCTTTGGCGTACTGGCTCAATTCTTTGTAAACCAAGCCGATGTTGTTGAGAGTCGTGGCCTCGCCCGCCTTGTCTCCCACTTGCCGCCCCAACGGCAGCGCCTGCTGGTAAAAGTCCAGCGCTTTGGCGTACTGGCTCAATTCTTTGTAAACCAAGCCGATGTTGTTGAGGGTCGTGGCCTCACCCGCCTTGTCCCCGATCTGCTGCTCCAATGCCAATTCCTGCTGATAAAAGTTCAGTGCCTTTGGGTACTGGCTGATGGAAAGATAGCAGCCCCCAATCTTGTTCAGGTCTAGCGTTGCGTCTTCCAGATGCGCGGTTTTGTCCAGCAGATATGCCTGCTGATATTCTTGGATGGCCCCAGCGTAGTCATACTTTGCCGCCAATGCTGTGGCGGCATCGCGATGGGCCTGCGCCTGTGGATCAGGTGGGGGAACCGGCAGGGTTTGGGCGTGAAGCCGACTGCCGCAAAGCAGCAGGCAGAGGATGCAGGCGATGGGGCGAACAGGGCAGTTCATCGGTAGGCTTCGCTTTCGAGTGGGAGCGGGAAGAGAGGACGGAGGCGGATGCCTCCGACCTCTCTCGCCTCTCACTTGGCGGGCGGGGTCGCCTTTAAGGCAGCGGCGGGGGCGATTTTGCCCCAGCCCCACTGGATGTTGGGGACCGCGCCGGTGAAGGCGTCCTGGGCAGCCGATTTGGTCAGGATGTCCTTGATCTGGGCGGCGTCCAGAGTGGGGTTCTTTTGCAGCATCAGGGCTATGACACCCGCCACATAGGGGGTGGCGGCGCTGGTGCCCGACCAGGCCAGGTGGAAGCCATCTGCCGTGATGTGGGCCGTGTCGGGCTGCTTGTCACTGTCCTGACTCATCTCAGAGCCGGGAGCCAGCGGCGAGATCATGTAAGTCGCGGGGGCGGAGAGGTCCGGCTTGATCGCGCCGCCGCGCCGGAAGCCGGGGCTGGAGTAGTCGGCCAGGTCGCCGAGGGCCAGGTTGAATGTCGTCTGCTTACCGTCGGCATTGGTCCAGCCATTGCGGAAGTTGTAGGCCCCGACCGTCAGCACGTTGTCGGCATTGCCCGGTGAGGCGACCATGTAGCGCTTGTCCGTGCCGGACCCAAAGCTGGCATCACCGGAAAACGGCAGGTACAGATCAAACGCGCCGCTTGGAACGTTCACCCCGGCCCCATAGCCCAGCACCAGGTACTTGCCGGCAGGGAGCGGGACCGCCAGGCTCTCTTCCTTGCCGTCATGGGTCTGCGTGACGCTGACGGTATCGAAGTAGGTCCCAAAGTTCGCCGGCTGGACGGCGGGGGTCTTCAGCTTGCCTCGCACCTTGCCGTCGGCATGGTAGATAAACATGGGGTCGGGGTGGCCTTCGGCATCCACCAGGAAGTTGTCCAGGCCCACCACGACCAATCCCCAATCATCCGCGTCCGAAAAGTAGGCGTTCAATTCGGTGTTTTTCGCGACGAACAGCTCGATGGGGCTGCTCTGAATGTCCCCCTGGCCTTCCTGCTTGGGGCCGAATCGGCCGCCAGCATGAAAGCTCTCGCGACCCTCGTTGCCCGCCGCCGCGCAGATGATGACGCCGGGCTTTCCCGCCCCGGCGATGTCGTTCATGACGGCTTCTTCCTCACTGGAACCGTCGTGCGGGTTGTCCTGGCTGCCGAAGGATTGGCTGACGACGCAGGGTTTGCCCAAGTCTTTGGCCGTCTGCACGATCCAGCGCGTGCCCAGGTAGTAGACGCTGAGGATGCCTTCGCCGGCCCCGGCCCGCACGATGATCAGATCTGCTTCAGGAGCAACGCCGGCATAGGTCCCGGCGGGGATGCCCCCGCCGGTCGCAAGCCCATTGCCCGCCGCCGTCCCCGCGCAGGCCGTGCCATGCCCAACGAGGTCTTTCGAGGCCACCTGACCTGTTCCTTGGAGGGCGGCATTGATCTGGGCCTGCGTGTACAGAGTTCCCAGCGGCTTGCCGCCGATGTCATTGGGCGGCTTGGAGCCGACTTTGCCACCGGACGCCTCCCAGGAGTTGTCGGTCATATCCCATAGGGCGAGGATGCGCGTCGTTCCGCCGGACTTGCGAAAGTCCGCATGCTTCCAGGCGATCCCCGAGTCTACGATGCCGACGACCACGCCCTTTCCGGTCAAGCCCGCATGGTCAAAGGCGATGGGCAAAGCCTCCGCACCGCGCGTCAGAGTGGGCAGTGCGATCCTCATCGCGCCCCGCGCGGTCGGCGGCGGGGGGAACGCGGCGGCTTTGGTCGGCGTGATGGAGGCCATGCCGTCGGCTGCCCCCAGCCCGGCCAGGGCGCTGACCGGCGCGCTGGCATACACCGTATTGCCGACCCGGAAGTAAACCGTCGCGCCCAGCCCGGCCAGCGCCTGCGGGTCCGCGCCCGGCGTCAGGGTGATCGCCAGCCCGATGGCGGGGTCTTTGTCCCGCCCCGCAATGCCGTAGCGGCTTTGGAGCTGGCTGGAGGAGTACGGTGGCATCGCCGACACGCCCCGGCTCCGGTGGTACTGGAGATACAGCCGCTGAAGATCGGGGGAGACTTTGGAGGTCGCGGCCATCCCGCGCCCGCCCTTCGAGGCCGCGACCATGCCGCGCCGCTGATGAACAATGCCCGGCGAGGCATCCGGGTACGGCACCGTCACCTTCGGCATTGGGGCAGCCGCTACCTCTGGCCCATCCCAGCAGGGTGCCAAGAGGACCCCCAGCGCCAGGCTCGTCAACGCAAGGCGAGCCGTGCGCTTGTGAAATAAATCTCTCATGTGTTCTCCTATTGAATTCTTATCTTAGAATGCAGGTGTTCCCGCCTTGACCGGCACGAACACGAAATCGCCTTCGGAATACCGATTATCAAAGGTAGTATACTCCGACTCCGTCGGCGTCTTCAAGGTTTCTTCGTACACCCCGCGCGCCGTGGTGACTTTGTTCTGCCTTCGGCCCTGTTCCAGCGCATCCAGTAGTTTCTCCATGAACGGCGAATGACCGCCGGGAGCGCCGTCGGGGACCGGCACATCCCTACCGGAACTGAGAAAGACGCGTGATTTGTCTTTCATCAGCCGCGCCGCCAGCCGCAGCGTGTCCGGAGACGGGTCTGAGAATGCTGGCGAAACCATCAAGTCTGCCAGTGTCAGGCGCGGGCCGACGGGCAAACTCTCCGCTGAGGCTTGGGCAAAGTTGCCGCCGTAGCAGACATCCAACGCCAGCAGTATGTGCGGACAGGGAGAATTGAGGAGGCTGCTCTTGAGATCGGCGTACTGAAAATAGCTCTTATAGCGCTTATCCTCTTTTTTGGAGTCGCGCGCGACGATGTAGCTTACTCCCATGCCTTTTGTGCCATGCCCAGCAAAGAAGATAAACAATTGGTCATTGAAGGTGTAAGACCGATTGCGGTAGTGCTCCATGTTATCAATGATGTCGTCCTGGGTCGGGTTCTGGACAATCTCCACTTGAAACCCGTACTGCGATCGCAGCTCATTCGCAAGCGCTTGAGCATCGTGGATCGGGTTAGGAAGCCCGTTCCATTCGTCGTAATGGTCAGTGGCGAAGATCAATGCATAGTTTTTGCCTGGCTGCGAAGACTTTTCTTCGACGGTAGCGGGCGGTTTGTTTACTATCCCCGTTTGCCGCATCGGCTCGCTTGCCGGCGGTACGGGTGTGATACTGGGGAGCGGCGCGATAGTAAAGTCATCGCCCCAAGCGTAGCCGTGGAACAACTGAATGCCATCGCTGAGTTTGATTATGGGAACAGGCAAATACGCTGCCATTTCGCGCGCTGTGATACCTGCGAAATGCTTGCTGAGGACCGCTTGCCCCGCCAGCCCTTGCAGCAGGGAGTAGGTGAGAACACCATGTTTCAGATCCGACATTTCGAAAGCGTCGCCTTCGGAAGTCATCAGAACCACGCTTTTCTCAGTTAACTTTTGTTCCTCTGAGGATTGAATGCCTTGGTCTACCAAAGTGTCAAGTCTGTCGCCTGCGTGGCAGGTATCCAGCACAATTAATTGCTTTTTGACCTGGATTTTCGCGCATTCGGCTTTGAGAAATGAAGCAGGAATGGCGAACTTCATCAGTGACTGCTGCCTTACTGCCGGACTTACCGCCGAGCAATTGCTGGTCAGCAGACAAAACTCGCCTGCCGTACTTTTTGTGTCCTCTACGGTCCCATCAAGCCCCGCGTAATAGAAGATAAAGAGATCGTCGGCAGTGGCGCGCGCGGCGACATGGCCGAATGCCTTCTGCAAAGCGTCCCGTGTGAAATTTTCATCCAGCAAAAGCTGAACGTCGGTGGAAACGCCGGCGGATTTCCAGCCTTTCTGAATCGCCTCAGTGAAGCCTCTGGCATCCGCCACGCCATACTGTTGATTACTGATTGCCGGGTAATGGTTGACGCCGACCGCAATGACGTAAACCGCGCCTGGATAGCCATCCGGTTGTATGATTCTAAC
>JANLUQ010000549.1:0-2256 GCA_031363565.1 Armatimonadota bacterium
CGTTCCTTCTGGGTCCCGCGACCGCGCTGATATACACCGGGGCTTCTGGATTGGCCAATCCACTGCCTTCAGCGCTTCCCAGCCCCGTTGAGTGGCCACGTGGGCCAGTCCCAACTCGCCCGGCATCCAGGCTGTCAATCAGCTTGGAAACGGGGCTCATCCGCAACCTCGGTGCAGGCGGAAGCCTTCCGAGAGCTGACAACCTGCTCGAATCACGGAGTATTTGCGGCATTGACGGCTGCTTGTTCCCTGGCATGCCGGCCTAGCGCCAAAGGGCCAAAATTGTGGAGTTCTATCAACAGCTTATTCGGTAAGCCTGGGCGCTGCCTGCACCGAGGTTGCGGATGAGCCGAAGAGTGTCCCGGCTTACGGGGTGATCAGCGTGGAAACGGGGCTCATCCGCAGCTTCGGTGCAGCCCATGGCAGCCGCGGGTGCGCGTGGGCACATACCCTGAACACCTCGGAGTTCATGTTGTCCTGTGTCCAAGCGCCTCTTGCCCCTTGTGCCTGCCGACCTCGTGGTCGATCAGGTGCTGCCCGCCCCTGATTGCCTCACCATCCTGTTCCGGTCCTGCATCACGGCCCCTCTTTGTCCCGACTGCGGCCACCCGTCATCGCGGCGGCACAGCAGCTACCCCCGCCGGCTGGCCGACCTGCCCTGGCAAGGCCGCCGCGTGCAGGTCGAGGTGCAGGTGCGCCGGCTTCGCTGCGGACGACCTGGCTGCGCCCACCGCATCTTCGCCGAACGCCTGCCTGCTGCTGCCGGGCCGCACGCCCAGCGGACAGCACGCCTGGGCGGCCTCCAGCGCCACATCGGCCTGGCACTAGGTGGCAAGGCCGGCGCGCGCCTGGCCGAACGGATCGGCACGCCCGTGAGCGGGGCCACCCTGCTCCGCCTCGTCCGTCGTGGGGCGCCTGCGATGCCGGCCGCGGCGCCACGCGTGCTCGGGGTGGACGACTGGGCCTGGAAACGCGGGCAGCGCTACGGCACGGTTCTCGTTGACCTGGAACGCCATGCCGTCGTTGACCTGCTGCCCGACCGCGAGGCGGATAGCTTTGCAGCGTGGCTGCGCGCCCACCCCGGCGTCGAGGTGATCGCCCGCGACCGTGGCGCCAGCTACGCCGACGGCGGTAGGCGCGGAGCACCCGATGCCGTCCACGTTGCGGATCGGTGGCATCTGCTGGAGAACTGCAGTGCCGCGGTTCTTGAGGCGGTGAAGCGGAACATCCCCGCACTCCGGGCTGCGGCCAAGCCCGCCTCCAGCGCTCCTGCCGCTGCAGCGACAACCGTGGTGCCCGGGGCAGACCCGGACGCGCCGCCACCAATGACTAGCGCGCAGCGGCTGCAATGGCAGGGCTGGCAGCGACGCGTGCAGGTGCATGGCGAGGTGATGCGGCTGCACCAGCAAGGCGTCTCCGTCCGCCACATCGCCCGCGACTTGGCGCTGTCGCGCAATACGGTACGGCGCTGGGTGCGGGGCGAGCAGCCCGAGCTGCACCGGCCGCGGATCCACTCGCTCGACCCTTGGCGGGCGGTTCTGGAGCGGCGCTGGGCGGACGGATGCCGCAACGGCGCCCAGCTCTGGCGGAGTCTGCGCGATGCCGGATTTAAAGGCGGGATGCGCGTCGTCACCGAGTGGGCCAACCGGCAGCGGCTGGCAGACCCAGAGCGAAAGCCCGGACCAGCGCCGGCATCGGCCATGCAGCGTTCCCCTCGGCCCGCGGCATACCCGGCGCGGCGGGTAGCCCGGATACTCACGGCTGACTTGGCGACGATTACGGAGCCGGACCGCGCCTACGTCGAACGGCTGCTCGCGATGTCGCCGACGCTGGCCAGGGTTCGCGACCTTGCCCAGCGCTTCGCTGCCTTGGTTCGCGCCCATACCGACCATGCCCTCACGCCCTGGCTGGCCGATGCCGAGGGCAGCGAACTGCGCGGCTTCGCCGCCGGCCTGTGTCAGGACGAGCAGGCGGTGCGCGCAGCCCTGACGCTGCCCTGGAGTAGCGGCCAAGTCGAGGGACAGGTCACCCGCTTGAAGCTGGTCAAGCGCCAGGGCTATGGACGAGCAAAGCTCGACCTGCTCAGGGCGCGCCTGATCCATGCAGCATGACAACGATCTGCACCGAAGCTGCGGATGAGCCCCTATTGGACGCTGAACCCGGGTCCCGTTTCGGCTCATCCGCAACCTCGGTGCAGGCAGCGCCCAGGCTTACCGAATAAGCTGTTGATAGAACTCCACAATTTTGGCCCTTTGG
>JANLUQ010000553.1:0-2375 GCA_031363565.1 Armatimonadota bacterium
AAGCATGACGGCAAATGTCAGCCCCCAGGAAATGAGTTGCGTCGCCAGCGTCACCAGCACGTTGCGGGCGACCCGCCCGGAGAGACCTCCCGCCCCGCCACCCTCTGCGCCGGCCATACCGCCCCCCGTGCTGGTTCCCCCGCCCCCTCTCGGCCTCCCTCGACCAGCCAGGACATGCGACAGACGCCGGCGCAGCCGGGCGCAGGGCTTCTCCACACCCCGGTAGATGAGCGCGGCCACCGCGAGCGAGATGACAAGCGCCAGCGCACCGATGGCCGCCTCGGAGCCGTGCAGCCAACGGTGCAGCCCCGACAGCACGGTCGTGTGCAGTAGGTAGAGCGAGTAGGAGAGCAGGCCGACGGTTCGCACCCATCCGATGTTCAGCCAGCGGAAGGCCCCCCAGGCGGGGTAGCGGACGGCGGCGATGAAGACGGGGAACAGGGCGAGGCCCTGGACGGTGTAGCGGAACGTCTGCTCGAAGCCGGGCCAGACCTTGGGGACCGCGAAGCTCGCCAGCAGGGCGAACAGGGCGAGCGGCAGCCACACGGCCTTGAGCCGGCGCTCCGAGTGGGTCGCTGGATCCAGGGCAGGATTGCGCCACACGGCGAGGATGCAGCCGAATAGGATCGAGTCCACGCGTGTATCGGTGGCGACATACATCCGGTCTTTGAGCGCGTGGAAACCGAAGACTAACAAGCAGCGCCAGGCCAGCACGGCGGCGCATAGGCCGAACAGCGCCAGCGCTTGATGCCTGGGCGACAGCTGGCGCCGGCGCATCAGCAGGTAGACCAGCGGGAAGACGAGGTAGAAATGCTCCTCCACGGCCAGCGACCAGAAGATCCAGGAGCCGGGGGCCATGCCGTACCACCAACCGTGGAAGACGATCCAGTAGTTTGTGAGGTGGCAAGCCTGCGCCAGTACCGCCTCGGGCCAGAGGGTGTTGTCCAGGACGTGCGTGAGCGTCAGGACACAATCCAGGCCAAGGACGAGGTAGAGCGGCGGGAAGATACGCAGGACCCGGCGCAGGTAAAAGTCCCGGAAGTTGATCCGCCCTGTCTCGTCGAACTCCATCCGGAGGAGTGTCGTGATCAAGTAGCCGCTCAGGAAGAAGAAGACGATTAGCCCCAGGTCGCCGGGAATCCAGCGTTTGGCGAAGGCGTGACCCAGGAAGACAATCAGGAACGAGACGGCGCGCAGGCCGTCCAGAGAGGGAATCTGAAACGGCCTACGGCCGGTCGCCGTGCCGGCTCCCGTGCATTCCTCTGTCTCCGTGCTCGTGCTCGTGATGGGGTGCGTCATGTGGCGGCTTTCACACCCGGTTCGAGGGACGGCCCTCTGAGTGTGGGCAGGGCGGCGAGCGCGCCGGCCCAGATGCCGGTGAAGAGGAGAACACGGAAGCAGGAGAGCTGCAAGTCCAGCAGGCCGAAGATGACCAGCATGGCGGTCGTGAGCAGGGCGAAGATACCGACGGCTTTGACCAGGCCATCTGCTCCGGGCGCGCGGATGGCCTGGCCCACGAAGATCAGTATGGCCGAGATCATCATCCAGAAGGCCAGAAACCCGAACGAGCCGACGCGCTCCCAAATCCAGAGGATCTGGTTGTGCGGGATGAACGGCTCCAGCTCGTAGATTTTCACGATCTCCGGCAGCGGGATGATTTGGAAGTAGGGCCGCCCGTAGCCGTAGCCCTGGAGGGGCGCGGACTTGATCGTCGCCATCAGGTCAATGTTCTCCGAGTCGCGCGCGGCGTCGGAGGAGGCGTCGCGCGCGTCCGGCTCGAAGTTGGACTTGACCGCCCGCGCCGGCTGGGCGAAGAGGCTGTCGCTGTTCTTGAAGGCCGGATAGTAGATCGCGAATGCGACGGCCACCGTCACCCCAAGCACGGCGACGAGGCGGCGGCGCGCGGGCAGCGCCTGATAGGCGGCCAGGAACAGCAGGGGAACGACGAAGATCAGCGCCGCCGTCGCCGCCCGGCGGTTCAAGGCGAGGTTGCCCAGTACGACGAACGGGACGAGGCTCCACATCAGCCAGCGCAGGCGTGGCAGGGCGCGACACAAGGTCAGCGCGATCAGGAGCAGCAGGAAGGCGTTCATGAAGAACGCCTCCTCGTGCGACCCCACCCCTTGGTCCGGGAGAGGCAGCCCGTGCATAGTGACATAGCAGCGGAACGTAAGCAGCACCGCCTTTAGCCCGACGCAGGCGACGGTGATCCAGAGCAGAGTCAGGAGGTGCCTGCGCTCGCGCACCATGTTGACCGCCAGGAGGTAGGCCAGGCCAAAGTACAGCTGCGAACGCACCTCCTGGAGCGAGATTTTAAAGTCGCCGCCAGTCAGCATGCCGTTGGCCCAGCCCATCAGGACAAATGCCATGTAGAC
>JANLUQ010000604.1:0-4552 GCA_031363565.1 Armatimonadota bacterium
GCCGCCGCACGGCGCGGCTCGTTCCGCCCCTGCCAGTAGGCAGTCGTTGCCTCCCAATGTGCCTGCGCTTCGGGCAGACGGCCCTGGCGGGACGCGATGATCCCTAAATCCCCATGCCCGCGCGCCGCCTGCTCTTCCCGGCCCAAGCGCAGGTTGAGGGCGATCCCCTCTTCCATGCGGGCACGGGCGCCGGGCAGGTCGCCCTCGGCCTCAGCAAGATTACCTGCCACGGTCAGCGCATCGGCGCGGGCGGCGTCCGGGGCGACCCAGCGTACCAGCAGAGCGTCCAGGCGCGCACGGCCCTCATGCTGCCGCCCGGACAGGAGCCAGAAGTGGTACAGCGCAGTCGTCATGGCGAGCGCCTCGGCGGTGCGGTCCGGGCGGACGTTCAGCCAATCGAGAGCCAGAAGGAGATTGGCGGCGTCGGCCTCGAAGCGGCGCAGCCAGTCGCCCTGGTCCGGCCCCTGCAATACATCATCTGCCTGCTGCGCCAGAGCGGCGAAGAAGGCCGTGTGCCGCTTCCCGGCGGCTTCGCGGTCATCGGGCGAAAGCTGCTCCCAAGCGAACTCGCGCAGCGACTCCAGCAGCCGGAAGCGCAGGTCGGACAAACCATCTTCCGCGAGCAGCAGCGAGTTTGCCCGGAGTTGGGCCAAGGCTTCCAGGGCGGCAGGTTCTTCGCAGACCGCTTCTGCCGCCTCCAGAGTCCATCCACCGCGAAAGATGGAGAGCAGGACGAAGAAGCGCTGCAAATGGGCGGGCAGCAGATCGTAGCTCCATTCGATGGCGGCCCAGAGTGAGCGATGGCGCGTTCCCTTGTCCCCGCGCCGGCTCGCCAGCAGCTCGAACCGCTGGTCCAGCCGAACGCGCATCTGGGCCAGGCTGAGGGCGCGGATGCGGGAGGCAGCCAGTTCCAGGGCAAGGGGGATTCCTTCCAGTGCGCGGCACAGAGCCGCCAGGTCCTGGGAACTCCGGTCGGTCACGGCGAAGTCGGGACGGACCGCCTGCGCCCGGTCCACGAACACCTGCGCGCTGGCGTTACGAACGACTTGTTCCGCCGACTCGGCCGCGTCGGGGACCGGCAGGGGGGCGACCGGCAGCTCGCATTCACCGGGCACATCCAGCCGCCGCCGGGACGTCACTAGACAGGTCAGGGCGGGTGCTTTTCCAAGAAGCGACAGCACAGTGGGGGCGGCACCCGCCGCGATCTGCTCGAAGTTATCCAGGATGAGCAGGACGGGCGGGCCGGCGAGGGCGGCGACGATCTGTGCCCATGGATCAGCGGTGCGCGGCAGGCGCAGCGCGGCAAGCACCGCGTCCCCCAGGCGGCGCGGGTCGGCCACATCTGCCAGCGGGATGAACCAGATGCCTCCGGGAAACAGCCCGCCCAGGCCGCGCGCCGCCTCGACGGCAAGCCGCGTCTTGCCGTTGCCGCCTGGCCCGGTCAGCGTGACAAGCCGGGTCTGCGGATCGGTCAGCAGGGCGGTCAGCCGCTCCCGCTCCTCGGCGCGGCCAAAGAAGCGGGTGAAGGTGATGGGAAGGCTATCGGAAGGTGCATGTTCGGCGGGCGCATCAGGGGAGAACAGGGGCTGGGTCCTGCCCGGCGCAGGGGAGAGCGTGGCCGGGGAGGCGGCTTCGCGTTCCGCCGACGGGTCGTCCAAATGCGCGGCGAGGTCGCGCGTTTTGGAGCTAGGGGCAGCGTTCATCTCCACACGTAGGAGCTGTGTCAAAGTCTGGTACTGCTGCCGGGCGGCATCGGGTCGGCCCATGGCGGCGTACAGACGCATCAGGAGCCGGTGCGATTTCTCGCACAAAGGGTCCAGCGGCAGGACGCGGTGGGCGTAGTCCAGGGCGCGGTCGAAGTCGCCCGCCTGGGTCAGCAGCCGTATCAGCCGGTGCAGCACGCCCAAGTGGGCCTGTGCCAGTCGCTCGCGTTCGCCCAGCGCCCAGTCGTCATAGATCTCGGGCAGCAGGTCGCCCCGATACAGGCTAACAGCCCGCGTCAGGGCCTCCTCCTCTGCGCCCGAAGACGCTGCCAGGACGGCCTCGAACTCGGCGATGTCGGTGGTGCAGACGGCGGGGTTGAGATGGATCTTGCTGCGGTCGGCGACCAGGACAGCGCCGTGGGGCGTCCCCGGCGGCTCCATCTGGCGGCGCAGGGAGCTGAGGGCGACGCGCAGGTTCATCCGGCCCGCGTCCAGGTCAGCCTCGGGCCAGAGCAGGTCACACAGCTCCTCACGCGAGTGGGGCCGCTCGGGGAACAAGGCCAGGTATGCAAGCAGGGAGGCGGTCTTGTGCGTGCGGAAGCGCGTCATGACGCGCTCACCGCTGAGGACGCGCAGGCCGCCGAAGAGTTCGATTCGCCAAAAGTAGTTCATAGGCGTTTTGAAGTCACGGTTTCTCCCTTTGCTACCTTGCAAGAATCATGCCAACAAGAATCATGCCAAGCTGCGCCGCCCACTGCCCGTCAAGAACCAGTCAGGATAGTGACAGCCTGGACGACGATCCATAGCAAGAGGGACAGGACAAGGGCCGTCCCGGACCGGCGCGTCCACTTGTACTTCTCCGTGACGACACGAGAGACCTCGTGAGTCTGACGCAGGACCTGCCGGACCTTGTCACCCATCGGCATCGCCAGGAAGGTTTCAGCGAACTCCGGCCCCGGCAAGGCCGCGATGTCCCCAAAGAAGAGCAGCGAGTGGGCCTGGGTCCGCACATGGCGCAGGCGGGGGAAGAGGGCCACGATGGCAGAAAGGTAGGAGGCACAGATGCAGGCGAGCAGAAGAAGGCGCGCGGCCACACTCACCGTCGCTGACAGGCTGAGGCCGTAGGTATGAGCGCTCGGGATGATCCTTTGATTCTGGAAGGAGATGGCGGCGACCAGCAGCGTGTTCGCCGCGAAGATCGCCTGCACCTTACGATCCGCCACCTGAACCTGCGACTCGACGCTCTGGAACAACTGCCAGGCGGCATGGAACTTCCTTTCCAGCCTCTCTCCCGTCAGGGCCTCCGTCAGGACCTCCGCCTGCTCCCCGTCGTGCGGGGCGCTTGCCGCACCCAGTATGCTGGATACGGGGCCACCCGTCATCTCTCTTTCCATAGACACTCCCCCACTGACTTACCGCCACCCTTGTCTGACACTCTGCCCCCTTGTCCGCCGAGAACGCCGTCACGCCCGGCCCTTGGCCGGGACTGTCATACTCCTTGTTTCGCCCTCGCCCCTCTGACTTCCTCTAATGTACGCGCGGGGGTGCGTCTGGGTTCTCTTGGAGGGACATTGATGGGTACGCCGAAGCCCCGGCGCTGGGAATACGCCATCTGCCGTCTCATGCGCTCCGCTTTCGGCATCTTCTCGATGTCATCCGTGTCGGAACTGCCGAAGACATCGCGCAGGCGGACGAGGGGCGTGAGCTGCGCCACCGTCAGCCAGGGCAGCCAGTGAGTCGTGCCGTGCCCGCGCAAGGGCGGCAGTGATAAGGCCTCGGTTTGCAGGCCCGGCAAGGCGTAGCCCAATGTACCGTCCCAATCGAGTAGCTGCTTGGCGTCGTGGAGCAGCAGCCGGGCCATGTCCCCGAAGTGCGCGTCGCCGGTCAGCAGGGACAGGCGGTAATAAAAGAACGGGGCGGCAGCCATATAAGTGTCGGCCCCGGAGTGGCCCGTGGCGATGAGGCTCAGGCCCTCCGTCCGGCGGCCCTTCGGGAAGACGATCTTGGGGTCGCCGGATGGCATCGGGATGTTCCAGCAGTAGACCCACGTCTCGCTATAGTCCGCTGCCTGGGTCGCCGCCGCCAGCCAGCGCTTGTCAGCAGCGATGTCATAAAGGGCCAGGAAGGCGTCCA
This sequence comes from Armatimonadota bacterium, assembly GCA_031363565.1. Taxonomy (GTDB): domain Bacteria; phylum Armatimonadota; class Armatimonadia; order Armatimonadales; family Capsulimonadaceae; genus JANXMY01. The sequence goes on from JANLUQ010000604.1 coordinate 3,837, forward strand.
GCGCCATTATGCCGGCCTCTTTGTCCAGGACGTTCGGGTTGTCCGGCGTCCCGCCGACGTAGGCATACTGGGCGTGGACAGAGTGCAGGCAGAACTCCCCGGCGCGCAAGGCGGCATCGCGGTAACGGGTGTCCCCAGTCGCTTTGTAGAGGTCCACCAGAAAGGGAATAGGATGGTCCGTCGTATCTTTGGCGCGGGGATCTTTGCTGCCGGCGTCCGTGGGGCGGGCGGCGGGTTGCCCGTCGAAACCGTACTCGCGGAACCAGGAACCGTCGGCGTTCAGCGACCCGGCCAGCCAGTCGCCGTAGCGGCGGCAGAAGGCCAGCCAGTTCGGCCTATCCTGCCCGCGCCGATGCTCGACGTTCCACGCCTGCAAGGCACCGTCCATACCGTCCGAGGCGACCCGTAGGAAGGTGTGGTAGTCGCGCCAGGTGTAGGTGCCATCCAGGTGAATGTCGTACCAGGTGCGGGGCAGTCCCGAAGGCGTCAGCGAGTGCCGCGCCCAGAAGTCAACCACGTCGGACGCCCGCGCCGCGCCCCCGGCATCGCCCGTCTCCAAGCTCCCTTGAAGCAAGAGGGCGGCAGCGGGAATGGCCTGGCCCACGAAGCCCATCTGGCTGCTGGTGTCCACCACTCTGCCATCCGGCACGGAAGCGGCGAACGGCACGCTGATAACGCCGTTGTAGGGGCGGATGACGGCGTTTAGGAGGCCGACG
>JANLUQ010000605.1:0-6789 GCA_031363565.1 Armatimonadota bacterium
GGGCAGGGCGATGTCCAGCACTATCTCGCCTAGGAAGAACCAGTTGCCAAGCTTCCGGGAGATCAGGTTGGTGTGCTTGCCGATCCAGCCCAGGCCCGCACGCATGGCGAGGTCGCGCTCGGTGATGGGGCCGGTGTCACAGTAGACTTTGCCGTTCGCCTCTGGGGCCTGCGTCTGGATAAAGGCCAGTAGGGCGTCCAGGCGTTCCCAGAGCGTTTCGTGGTAATCGTCGAAGCGGGCGTAGCGGGCGACGGTTCCACCCATCCCCGATGAAGTGGGGGCCATCCCCTCCTCCGGCGAATAGTTGAACGCGACGCAGACGACCGAGGAGGCATTAGGCAGGACGAGAGAGAGGTCGCCGCGCTTCGGCTCCTGGCGGTGCAGATACAGCATCTCGCCGGCCTGGCCCTCAGCAAGCCAGCGGGCGTAATGGCGATGATGGGGCGGCGGATCTGCCGTCGTGACGCCGCACCCCGCGAAGCCGAGTCGGGCGGCCTCGGCCTTGATCTGCTCCTTGAAGGCTTCAGAGAGGGTTTCGTCCGGCGATTCCTGCGTCAATCTCGTGCCAGTGCTCAATCGTATCCTCCCCCAGATGCCAGCAGAGGAAGACCTCGCGCGCCGGATCGCCGCCGAGAAAGTGTGGGAAGTCCACCAATCCGCGCTCCAAGTCTTTGATCTGGATGCCCTCGTCGGCGATTTCCTCGATCAGGCGCTGGGCTTCCCCCTTCCAGCGGCCCGCACCGGAGACGATCGGCCCTTTGCCGTTGCCGCGCAGGATGACGACCTGCTCCGCGCCGGGCAGCTCCGTGGCGCGGCGTGCCTCGGCCAGCACCTCCCCGATACGGAGCAAACGGCGGCGCAGGGCGGGCAGGGCCGCACGCGCCTCGGCCAGCGTGAAGTGTTTTGGAAAGATGGGCATGGGTCAGCTCCAGAGACTCAGATCCAGAAACTCAGCTCCAGACGAAGCGCAGGATGCGGTGGTTCATGGTGTCGGCGACATAGAGGTCGCCGCGCGTCTGCCCACCGGACGCGGCAGGGCTGACAGCGAGACCGCCAGGGCGCAGCAGGGTCCCGAGCGAGCGGCCAACCTTTTCGACTGTGGCGAGCACGCTGCCGTCGGCCAGGGACAGGCACCGGATGCGCCCGCGCGTCTCGCCGGTGATGGAGTCCGGCTCGCCAGCATCAGCGACATACAGCAGGCCCGTCTTGTCCAGGGCCAGCGCGCGGGGCTGGTGCAGCGACAGGGGGATCATCTCGTTGCCGGATGCCCGCGTCCGCGTCCCGCCGATCTGCCGGGCTGGACGGCCCATCGGGTCGAAGCCGACCAGCCGACCGCCTAATGTTTCCGCCGCGTACAGGCCGCCGCCCGGCACGGCGGCAAGTGCCTGTGGGCTGCTCAGGCCCGGCCCGTACAGCCCGGAGGCGCCCAGGATCCCCAGAAAGCGGCCCTCATAGCTGAAGCGCTGGATGCGGCTGTTTCCGGTGTCCGCGACGAAGATATCGCCGCTGCCGGGCGCGACCGCGATGGCCGTCGGGCCGTTCATCTCCCCTTCGCCCTTGCCGGGCCGACCGAAGACAAGGGAGAGGACACCTTCGCGCGTGAACTTCTGCACCCGGCCGTTGGCCTGCTCAACGACATAGAACGAGTCCTGCTCGTCGGTGGCGACCCCCTGGGGCGACCCGAACTGCCCGCGCCCCACCCCCTTGCCGCCGATCACGGCGACCCCGCCGTCGGGCGTGATACGCTGCAAGCGGTGGTGGGACGAGTCAGCGACAAACAGCACGCCGCCGCCGTCCACGGCCATACCGGCGGGATACCCGAACTCCCCTGCCCCCTCACCGCGCGCCCCCAGCACCTCGGCAACGCGCAGCCGGGGCAGCTTTACGGGGGGAGGGGCAGCCCGAGAACTCAGGGTGATGCAGCCCTCCTCCTCGTCCTCCTCCACGTGCTCGGAGAGCCGGTAGCCGCGCGGGTCCACCAGACGCACTTCGGCCAGCCGTGTCCCGTCCGGCAGCCGCTCTCCGGTGAGTTCGCGCTGGATCGGGACGGGGGCGTCCTCCCATAAGGGCTGACCGGGGACCGCGTCCTCGTCTTCGCCAAACTCCAGGAATTGAAAGCGGTCTGAACTCATAAGTCGGAACTCATAACATGCGCGGCATCTCTTGGGAGTCATTATACCAATTCCATGCGCGTTCGCAAGCGGTAAGAGCCTTCGGCACTTTCTTATGTTCTTTCAGATACGCCCACAAGCTGCTGCCGGATCGCCCGGCTTTCCTGGAGGGCGGCCTCGGCGCGCTGCGGATCCCCGCACGACTGAGCCACCACGCTCAGATGTTCCAGGGTGTCGGCCAGCGCCTCTTGATAGCCCAAAGCGCGGTAGACCGAAAGGCCCTCTTCGGCCAAAGACAATGCCTGGGCCGTCTCACCCACTCTCTGTTCAAGGCGGCTCAGGTTCAGCAGGGTATTGCCGATCCCGCTTTGGTCTTCCATCCGCCTCAGAATAGCAAGGCGCTCTTCCAGCAGCGCACGCGCCTCATCCGGACGCCCCCGATCAGCGGCGGCCATTGCCAGCTCGGTGAGGACGGAGGCCGTACCGGACTCGTCTCCCGCCAGGCGTGCGAGCGACAGGCTTTCTGCATAGAGCGCGTTGGCGGCCTCAGCGTCCCCCTGCGCTTGAAGCAGCCCACCCAGATTGTGAAGGGCGTCGGCGATCTCGGGGGCATCACCAGTCATCCGCATAAGGAAGAGGCACCGCTCGAAGTGGGACCGCGACTCCGCATAGTCTCCCCGCTCCTGAGCGAGCTGGCCCAGAGCGCGCAGGCATTGGGCCATGCCCGCTTGGTCGCCCAGACGCTCACACAGGTTCAGGCTTTGACCATAGGCCTCCTGAGACACCCGCGTGTCGCCTAGATACTCAGCGACATCGCCCAGTTGGTAGAGCGCTTCAGCCCGTGCCGCCGCGCCGGTGCCAGGATGCGCGAGCAGCGCCTCCAGCACCTGCCGCTGCTCGCGCCAGTGTCCTCGCATATACCAATACCGACCCAAGAGCGACACCAGACGGATGCCGTCATCGGCGCCGGTCGGCTCGGCCAGGCACCAGTCCAGGGCGGCGCGCAGGTTCGCGTGTTCGGCCTCCAAGCGGTTAAGCCACCGGGCCTGGTCCGGCCCGGCAAACCCGTCCTGAGCCTGACCGGCGAGCTGCAAGAAGTAATGGGTATGGCAGTGGGCGAGGCGCGCGTGGGCGTCTTGGTCCTCGGCCCTCTGGTCCTCAGCGAACTCGCGCAGGGCTTCCAACATCCGAAAGCGCATGGAGTCGTCCGCCTCGGCCGTTACTAGGAGGGACCGCGCCCGGAGCCGCGAGAGCATTTCCAAAGCCGCTGGTTCCTCGCAGACTATCTCTGCCGCTTCCAGGCTCCAGCCGCCACGGAAGACCGAGAGGCGCACGAAGAAGTGCTGTAACTCGGGGGAAAGCAGGCGGTAACTCCACTCAATAGCGTCCCGCAAAGTCCGGTGCCGGGGCAGCGCCCCCTTGCTGCGGCTGACCAGCAGGGAAAAACGGTCTTCCAGCCGCTCCAGCATCTGCCTGGGCGTCAGCATTTGCGCCCACCCGGCGGCAAGTTCCAGGGCGAGCGGGATGCCTTCCAGCCGCTCGCAGAGGGCGGCGACGGCAGAGGCATTACGCGGTGTGATCTGGAAGTCGGGCAGGCCAGCCTGCGCACGGTCCACAAAGAGCTGTACACTGGGGAAATCGGAGAGTGCCGCCTGCGCCGATGACGGTGTCGGCAGCGAGAAAACGGGGAACTCGCGTTCGCCGGGGATATCGAGGCGCTGGCGCGAGGTGACCAGGCAGCTCAGGTCGGGCACGCGCATCAGCAGACTTTTGACAAGTGGGCCGACACTCTCGGCGATCTGCTCCAAGTTGTCCAGGACCAGGAGCACCGGCTGTCCGTCCAAAGCCGCTGCGATCTGCTCCAGAGGGGCCGGACCGGCCCTGAGAGTGAGGCGCAGGGCGTCAGCCAGGCCATCTAAAAAGCCGGCTCCGTCCGACAGGCTCGCCAGGCCGACGAACAGGACTGCGCCCTGGAAGAAGCCGACAAGGTGCCGCGCTGTTTCGAGGGCAAGGCGTGTCTTGCCCACCCCACCCGGTCCGGTGAGCGTCACCAGGCGCGTTTCCCGGCGGCGCAGCGCTCCACTAACCCAGTCGATTTCATCCGTCCGCCCAAAAAAGCGGGTCAGCGGCGCGGGCAGGCGAGGGAAACGGAGGGAGGCCGCCGGAGCAGGAGCAGGCATCGTCCTCTGTCCATCTTCATCCCCCGGCGGCAGCGCGGCGACCAGGGCGCGCGTGGCCTGGGACGGGGGTCCGCTGCCCTCGTCCCACAGCGCCCGCTCCAGCGCCTGATACTGGCGGCGGGCCTCATCCGGCCGCCCCATCAGCGCGTAAAGCCGCACCAGGTCCTGGTGTATTTCTTCCTCAGCAGGGAACAGGCTCACCGCGCGTTGGGCGGTTTCGAGTGCCTGGGGCAGATCACCGCCTTCTTCCCAGGCGGCGACAAGCCGGCGCAGCGCCGTGCGGTACGTCTGAAAAAGCCGCTCCCGCTCGCTTTCGATCCAATCCTCGTGATAGCCCGGCAGCAGGTCGCCCCGGTACAGGTCCAGCGCAAGGGTCAACAATCCCACCCGCTCCGCCCCTGCTGCCCGCTCTGCTGCCTTGACGGCCGCCTCGAACTCAGCCGTGTCCACGCGCACGCTGCCGGGCCGGAGCCGGATCTGAAGCCGGTCTGCAAGCAGCAGGTTCGCCGCACCTGCGTCTTCCGCACCCGGATCGGCCAGCACCCGCCGCAGTGCGGCCAGGGCGGTCCGCAGGCTGCCGCGTCCATCCTCCGGCTCCGAGTCCGGCCAGAGCAGGCCGATCATCTCCTCGCGGGAATGCTCCCGCTCGGCATACAGCGCCAGACGCGCCAGCAGAGCCGCTGTCTTGTAGGTCTTGAACCGCGACACGACGCGGTCCCCATGCCGGACCTGAAACCCGCCAAGGAGTTGAATTTGCCACATTGAACTTGCCGCAGCCAAAAAGTATCTCCTACCGAAGAAGTTTACAACGCTTTCGACGGGAAGTCAAGGAGAACCGCAGTTCAGATCAGCCCACGCTCTTTGAGGCTGACGAAGACGCCGTCGCCGATGACGATGTGGTCGAGGGGGTCAATGCCCATGATCTCCCCCGCGCTGATCAGCCGCTTGGTGACGGCCACATCCTCCCCGCTCGGCGTGGGGTCGCCGGAAAGGTGGTTGTGGGCGACGATCAGGACATAGCTTTATCGCTCAAAGACGGGCGGGGCGACCAGAGGCTTGATGTCTGCCAGATGGGCTATCAATGCCGTGCGCTGCTGAGGGTCTAAGTCACGTCGGTTCAATTCCGATCCAAGGGCAGCGACTTTTTCTTGATAGGTATGGAGGAAACGCCGCAGGTAGTTGAGGCGCTGACGGTCCAGCCGGATGAACCGGATAGTGAAGCGACCTGTGTTGGTTCTGGCCGTCACTGCTCCGTCAGCGTTGGTGGCCCAATGATCGTCGTGGTCTTCGATGCAGGGGTCGAGGAACCGGAAGCCTTCGGCATAGTCGGCATCGCTGGGCCAAAGGTTGCTCTTCTCCGAGTTGCACTGGCCGCAAGTCCAGTAGAGGTTGCGATACTCGTTCTTGAGGTGTGAGAAATCGTGACCACTGGCATGGAGCGGGCGAAAGTGGTCAATCTCGCCGCCATCGCCTTGAAGGAAATAGAATTCGTGCGTCAGGCAGTAGGCACAGCGATAGCCGAAATCCGGGCGTAGGTAGGCATTCCGATACACACGGTAGTCATTGAGCAGGGGGACATCGGGGGTGCGGCGGAAGATCACGGGGCAGGCTCCGCAAGGGGCAGCCCTCGGAGGAGCGCCAGCATCTCGTCGAGCTTGCGGCCCGTGTCGTCTAGACGCTGAGACATGGCTTGGGCTGCCGGACTGTGCGCGTCAAGGTCATCAAGTTGCTGTGTCACCTGGCGTAGACGGGCATCCTGCGTGTCGGGGAGCATCCCCTTGAGTTCCAGACCGACAAGATGATGGTACTCCTGGCGCAGTTCCCCCATCTTCGGGTCTTCCTCAGCCGCCTCGTCGGCAAGAGCATCCCAAAGAAGAGTCCCAGCCAGCGCGTCCGCTTCTTGTCCCATCCGCGCCGCTTTCCGGCGCAGGCGCGTCTCGACTTGTGGGGCCAGTGTGATTGTCATGGTGCCGCCTCCTCCCGTTATTGTACCCTGCCTAAATCAAGGCTTAGATCAGCCCGCGCTCTTTGAGGCTGACGAAGACACCGTCGCCGATGACGATGTGGTCCAACAGGTCAATGCCCATGATCTCGCCCGCCCCGATCAGCCGCTTGGTGACGGCCACGTCCTCGGCGCTCGGCGTCGGATCGCCGGAGGGGTGGTTGTGGGCGACGATCAGGGCGGCGGCGGAGATGACCACGGCATCTTTGAAGACTTCGCGCGGGTGGACGATAGAGGAGGACAGGTCGCCGATGGAGACAGTGCGGATCGCCAGGACGCGGTTCTTCGTATCGAGGAGCAGGGATTTGAGGATTTCTTTTTTCTGATACCGCAGATCCGGCATGAGCAGATTGGCGACATCGCGCGGGCCACCGATGCTCGGCTTGGCGTCCTCGGTGAAGAGCGAAAGTCGGTTGCCGAACTCGATGGCGGCCTTGATCTGACCGGCTTTGACATCGCCCAAGCCTTTGATGCGGGCGAGCTGTTCTTGGGTGGC
>JANLUQ010000589.1:0-4156 GCA_031363565.1 Armatimonadota bacterium
TCTGGAGGCAGCGGGTCGGCCGGCGGTAATCTCCACGCTGACCATCTCCGGCGCGGCCTGGCATAAGCAGACGATCCACTGGACCCTGCCCGCCGGTGCCATCGCGAAGGGTCAGGCCACCCGGCTTGTCGTCGCCCACACAAGCGGCGGGGCTGTGGATGTGGACCAGATCAGCCTGTTCCCCGACGATGCCGTTGACGGCATGGACCCGGATTCCCTGCGGGCCGCCCGCGCTTGGCACATCCCCATCCTGCGTCTGTCTGGGAACTACTCCAGCGGCTACCACTGGCGCCAGGGCATCGGCCCGCGTGAGGCTCGTCCGACCGACCGCAACGTCGCTTGGGGCGGCGTGGACTCACACGCTTTTGGGACGGACGAGTTTCTGAGCCTCGCGCGCCTCCTCGGGGCGACGACGCAGATCGGCGCGAACGCCGGGGATGGTACGCCCGCCCAGGCCGCCGCCTGGGTGCGTTACTGTAATGCCCAGACACGCCGTGTCCCCCTCTGGGAAATCGGCAATGAGCTGTACGGCGGCTGGCAGATCGGCCACACCGACGCGGTTGGCAACGCCGCCCGCTTCGTCGCCTTCCGTGATGCCATGAAGCAGGCTGATCCCGGCATCCAGGTCATGGCGACCGGCAAGGGCGATGAGTTCGGGCCGGCTGGGCTGGATCGCGACGACGTCTGGAACGATGCCGTCCTGCGTGCCGCTGTCGCGAACAGCGGGTCTGCGCCCGATTACTTGACCATCCACCCGCTCGTCGGCCTGCCCGGCAACCTCGGTGGCCTGCCCTACGCCTTGGAGTGGGAGAGCGCGATGGCGCACCCCGCCTTCCTGGACCAGACAGAGATTCCCGAGATGATCCGGGACATCACAAAGGTCGAGGGGCTGAATGCCAAAACGCGCCTCGCGCCGACGGAGTGGGGGATCATCATCGGGGGGGCAGGCTGGGAGCAGGGGCCGAACCACAATGTCACAGCGGGCGCGATCTATAACGCGCTGGCGCTCAACGCCTTCCTGCGCCATAGCGATTGGGTGACACTCGCCAATATGACCGCCCTGCTGCACGGCGGCAGCATCAAACGGAGCCACGGCCTCCTCTTCGTGAACCCGGCGTACTACACGTCTCAGCTCTATGCCGCCGCCCGCCCCCAGACGCCTGTTGCCGCCGACTGGACCGGACCGGGCCGGGACGTGCCCGCGCGCGGTTTCCTGCCCGCCGCTGCCGATGTTCCTGATGTGGATGTCTTCAGCGCCCTCTCCGCCGACCCCAAGGCCCTGGTCGTCTTCCTCGTCAATCGGGACCTGACGGCCCCCCGCCCCGTTCACCTCTCCCTCTCCGGCTTCGCCGCTAGTGCCGCAACGGCCACAGTCCTGACCTCTGCCGACCCGCAGGCGACCAACACCTGGAACCACCCAGACACCGTCAAGCCCCAGCCCTTCGCGCTGCCGGGGCTTACGAGGGGGGGCCTAGACGTGACCCTGCCGCCGCACGCGCTGGTCGTGCTGACGTTCCGGCGGTGAAATAATTTCGTCGTGTCTGTCCAAGGGTGGGGTTCACCCCCGCCCTTCCTGCCTTGTTCCCATCTGTCCCGCTTGCTTCCCCCTCCACCAACCGAGAAGGAACTTTTCCACGGCGGCGGCGTCTGTAAAGCAAACGACCTTCGGCTGGGGCGCGGACCTCCTGCCACCATCCTGCCGTTCCATAACCAGAGTTGAGAGGTAAGAAGATGAGACACATCCTGCCCGGCGTGTTCCGGGCGGCGGTCCTTTGCCTGGCGCTCGCGCCGCTGGCCCCGGCTTTCAGTTCGGGGATGCCCCTGCGGCAGTTCGTCCAGCGTGACTCGTACCAGATCGGCGAGGGGACTGCGCCCGGTGCGGCGGCAGGCCCAGCCGCGGACCTGGCCGCCGACTCCTCCCTCTCGCTCCCATCGTCTTCCTCTGCCGGCCCGATCCGGCTGGCCCGCTTTTCCTATGTCCGGGGCAACGTGACGTGGCGGACATCCGAGGGCGCGGCCTGGTCCCCCGCCTCGGTCAACCTGCCGATCCGGCAGGGTGCCCAGGTGTGGGTGACGAATGGTGGGCGGGCGGAGGTCCAGTTCGACGATGGCAGCCTGCTCCGGCTGGGCAACGGGGCGGTGGCGACCCTGCAAACACTGTTCAGCGATGCCGATGGCGAGTTCACCGAGATCCAGATGAGTGAGGGGCTGTCCACGCTGGAACTTCGGGCCTCGAAATCCATCTATCAGGTGGATACCCCCTTGGTCTCAATTAAGTCCGAAGGCCCCTCCAAAGTGCGGATCGGCGTGGACAGCGATGTCGAAGTCGCGGTCCGCAGCGGCCGCGCTGCTGTCGAGGGAAGTGGACGCAAGACAGTTTTGGAGTCTGGAAGCTACCTCGACCTGGCCGACGCCAACGCCGCCTTCCATGTGGGCAGCCTGCCCGATCCGGACCGCTGGGACCAGTGGAACGATTCTCGTGACCGCCAGCTCGCCGATGCCGACAGCGGGGACCGACTGCCGGCGAACATCGCCCTCGTCGCTGGGGACCTGAACGATTATGGGGCGTGGCACGACGACGCGCGCTACGGCTCAGTGTGGTGCCCCGCCGTATCGGATGGGGGCTGGCGTCCCTATCAGCACGGTCACTGGACCTGGGTCGAGCCATTCGGCTGGACCTGGGTTTCCAGCGAGGCATGGGGCTGGGCGCCCTACCACTATGGCACCTGGGTGGATGAGCCTTACGGCTGGGCATGGGTTCCCGGCCCGGCCCGCCAGTATTGGTGCCCCGCCGTGGTCCATTTCTCCGAGTATGACGGCGCGGTCGGCTGGGTGCCGCTCTGCCCGTCTGAGGTCCGGTATCCACCCGCCCTGCGCCTCGGCTACCGGGGCAGCGATTGGTCCCTGGCCTTCTCCATCGGTGGGGCTGCTGTCTACTACCCGTACAACGACTCGTACTGCACGGCCCGCCCGTTCAACAATGTCGTCGTCAACAACGTGACCTATATCAGCAATGTCACCAATATCTACAACAACAACGCCACCAGCAGTAACCAGATAGACATCCGCAACACCACAGCTGTCAACCGGAACGTCTATTTGAACAACACGCGCTTTATCCCGTTCAATGCGCGGAACGCGGCGGGTGTAACCACGGCCAGCGTTGCCGCCTTCGGTGGGCGCGGCGAGTACCAGGCACTGCCGCGCGCCACGACAGCGTTCTTCGTCCGGGGCCGCTCCATCGGGGCGCCGACGGCCGGGGCCGCCCCTTTTGCCGGCCCAATCAGCGCACGGCGCACGGCGATGGCCTTTACGCCGTCGCGCACCTTCCTATCCGACGTCCGGCCCGCTTTGCCCATCCTGCGCCGCACGCTGTTCCGCGCACCCCTCCCGCCGCAGGTCGCACGGTTCGCCCCGCCCAGCCCGCGCTACCAGGGGTCCTCGGCCCGATTGGGAGTAGGCGTGTCACCCGATGCCCTGCCGTATCGGGCGCCCGGCGCGAACGCAGGCCGTCCTTTCAGATCGCCCCAGCCATCGCCCGATGCTGCTCCCCTCCGCAGCAGCCGTCGTCCGGTCCGTTCTTTCGAGGGACCAACTGAACCTTCAGGCTCCGGCGACCGGGCGCGTCAGGCCGCCCTCGATGCCCGTCAAAGTCTCGGGCAAACGCCTTCAAATGGTCTCCGGCCCGGCGTTCTCCAGAGCCGCCGTTCTCCCGATGCCTCGCTCGGCAGCGATAATACTTCACGCCCCACACGTCCCGCGCGAGTCTTCTCCGGCGGTGTCGGCCCGCAGAGGGCCTCGCAGGAAATGCCGCGCGAAACGAGCCGCCCGGTGCGGGAAGCCCCCCGTGAGCCGGTCGTCCGGGACGTTCCCCGCGAGCCGAGCCGCATGGAACCCGCCCCGGCCTCCCGTCCCGAGCGCCCCCGCGAGCCGTCGTCCCCGGAATCCCGGCCACAAGCGCCTGCCCCGGAGCGCGCTCCTCGAGAGAATGGGCGGTCCGAGGAGCGGCGTCCAGCCTCTTCCGAGGCCAAGCCAGCCGCACCGGAGAGCCATTCAGAGCGGCGACCCGGCGGCAGATACCGGGATTAACAAGGCAGAAAACGCCCACCGCAAATGCGGTGGGCGTTTTTCTATGCGACAACATTAGCGAGGGTCA
>JANLUQ010000645.1:0-3687 GCA_031363565.1 Armatimonadota bacterium
GTGAAGTAAAACGCACTGCTCACGACAAGCGCCAGTCCCACCGCCAGGGCAGCCCTCCACCGCCCGCGCAGGAGGAGAATCGGTAGGTACAGCAGCGGCATCATCTTCAGCCACACCGCCGCCGCCCAGAACCAGTCCGCCGTGTGAGTCGCCCCCCGTCCGCCTTCCCGCCAGCCGAGATAGGCCCAGAAGACCAGGCTTGCTGTGATGAACGTGAACTGACCGACGAACAATTCTAAGTAGTACGGCGTGAACAGCAGCCACAGCGAGGCCGCGATGTAGCCGGTCCGCCGGTCGGGGGCCAGGGCCAAAGTCAAGCGGATGTTGCGGAGCAGGGCCAGCTCGCACCCGATGAGCCAGACGGCATAAGCGGCGATGGCGGGCAGGCACGACAGCGCCGCGCCGACGGTGTAGGCGACCAGCGGGGCGTAGCGGAAGGCATAGGCGTAAGGGACCGTCTCGACGTGCCCCCCAATAGTGTAGATGGACTCGCCCGCGCGGGCCTTGACCCCCGCCGCGTAGATGGAGAAGAAGTCGCCGCCCGGCCCGAAGCGGTGCATGGTGTCATTGAAGAGGGGGTTGAGCCAGCCGAAGCGCAGGGAGAGCAGGAACAGCAGGTGGACGGCGATGCCCAGGCCGAGGAGGGCAGCGGGGGCATTGGCCCGGAGGGCGGCAGAGAAGCCCGCCGCCCCCTTTCCCTCTGTTGTCGGCTCGATGGCGTCAAGAGCCGTGGATGGTGTCATGTTGTCCTGTCGTTCTCGTAGGGAAAAGACGCAAGAAAGCCCGGCGTCTCGCGGAGAGACCGGGCCGCTATTCTTGCCTCACAGTGCTTAACGACAGTGCTTAGTGGTAAATCTTCAACTCTTCCTGCACCGCTGACCCCATCCGGTCATCGCCTAACGCCGCTGCCTTCTCGTAGGCTTCTTTGGCTCCCTTCTTCTGCCTGAGCTTTAGCTGCTCTCCAAGATAGAAGTAGGTAATCGGCGAGGCAGGATAAAGCCGGACCGCCTCCTGCGCTTGCGGCAGGGCGTCCTTGCTGCCGAAGGCACCCTCCTCAATGGAGAGCGCGACACGGGCCATCGCTTGGAGGCGCTGGGGCGTGTAGACCGCTGCGTTGGGATCAACGCCGAACTCCGGCAGCAGGACTTTGAGGTAGGGCTTTCCCCCATTGGTATCAGCATCCCGGTAGTTGAGCAGATGCGCCGCGCGGTTGTAGACCGCCAGCGCCTCCTGCTGCTGCCCGGTTTTGCTAAGAAGCAGCACGAACTCCATCATTTGGGTGACGTTGTTTGTTCCATAACCATCATGTGGTACAGTACCATAGCGATGAGGGTCATTGGTATAAATAACTTTGCGGTAATAGCCTATGGCCCCCGCCGTGTCCCCGGCGGCATCAGCGCACTTGCCTAGGCCATAGAGAGCATTAGAATTGTCGGGCCACACCTCCAAAGCTTGTTGGTAGTAGGTTTGCGCCTGCGCCCAGTTGCCTCCCTTGATGGCAACGTCTCCCTGCTTGGAGAGGGCGATGCTGTTGTCCAATGTATTCAGCCTATCGCTTAATTCCTGCATTTCTTCGGGAGTGCGGTCAGGTACGCCCCCACCTTGACCTGCGCCAACCGGTGCCGGGTGAGCGGCTGCTATGTGCTTGGGGGCGGCTATATGCTTGGCAGCATGCTTGACAACGCGGCGGGTCGGATGCGCCTTCGTCGCGATAGCCGGAAGGATCAGGAACACGCTGTAGATTAGGGTGACAGCGAACGCCACCGAAAGTGAGCTAGGTCGCATGAGATTTCTCCTTTAGGCCCACATCAAGGGCCGACGCTAAATCCACTTGGGATGGAGAGTGGCCACGACGGATAAGCCTCCGTGATAGCAGGACTTCCTTCTGTGAACGGCGTGCCTGATCCTGAAGTCCATGCACTCCATACACCACTGGCGTCCCTGTACCGGCTGGCAAAGCCACCCCACTTCCATGTCAGCTTCATCAATGGTATATAAATCGTTCCACCCCCAGCGGGGGGTGGCTGATACATCACCCAGGTATCAAAGCTGTCGTTTGCCCCGGAATCATGCCAGAGATTGCCGCCGCTGTCTACATCTGTGGTCGTGTAGGATGCGAAGGGTTGGTCATCCGAGTAGCCCGTACTGCCTACTTCCCAGGTGTAGTTGCTTTTGACGAGAGTAAAAGTTGGGTTAGCGGCAGTACCGCCTTTTGTGTAGCCATATGGATACGGATAGCTGATATCCAGGCCCGTAGGTGTGGCAATCGCGCCGCTCGTGCCGTTGTTATATAGAACGCTCAGTTTTGAATAGCTGGTGTCTGGCATGCTGGGTTGCGGGTTGTAGCGTGTAAAGGAACGGCTAAGAGTTGCGATCTGGGCGATATAGCCGTGGCCTCCACTGAAAGGGTCCGGGACGCTGATGTTAATCGGCCCCCAGGGTTCTTCCGCACCATACTGCTGGTTCGGAGGGTCAGTAAAGAAACCTTTTGGGTGCCTGAAAGCAGGATCGAAGTTGGTCAGGAGCCATGTCACTGTCGGCTTGAGGTAGCCGATGCTGGGAGACTGCACGGTCATGGTTCCCGGCTTGCCGTCTGGGGACGTATAGTTTACGGTGCAGGTAACGGTCAACGAACCCGCTTTTGTGTAGTAGAAGCTGAGGTCGGCGACAGGAATGCCATTCCCAGTCGTGTCGGTCCCGCTCAGGTCGGTAGGAGCAAGGGGTATCGTCTTGTCGTTGCTTGTTGAACTCGGGTCCCAGTTCTTGATTGGAGTGCCGCCGGTGAACGACCAGGTATAGCTGGTGACATGGGCAGGCGCTCCGTCTAGATGTGCCGTGACCCCCTGCCCCGTCAGTGCCTTCTTGGTCCCGTCAATGTCGTTGATACTGCCGGGGAGACTTATAGTGGCAACGGAAGAGATATTAGCCGCGTAGCCCACAAAGGCGTTGGCGCTGAGAGGCGAGTTCGGGGAGGACGCGAAGCCGCTGGCAGAAGCCGTCGGGGTGCAGGTGACGTCGAAACTGGAACCACCCTGCACCGAGTAGCGCGTCGCCGTCTGGCTCGGCGGCGTACTGGCGGGCGTGGTGGGGTTAGGAAGGCCGCAGTCCCCCGTGCTGCCGGGGCCGCTCCAGTAGGCGTTGGCGGTCTCGGTCACGATGACTGTTCCCACAGCCGGGGCGGGGGCGGTGTTGGGGCCGGGGTTCCAGGCGAAATGGGCGGTGATCTGGCCCGCGCAGGTGATGGAGCCGCCGCTGCTGGTGAAGTAGGTGTAGGCTCCGCCGCCCCATGCGCCGGGGGCGCTCGTGGAGGTGTTGGGGCTGTAGTCGGTGGGTGGATTGCTGTTGACGGTGCAGGTGCCTCCTTTGTAGGAGACATCGTAGTGGCCTGGATCGGTATAGCTGCCAATCAGGCCGTTGAGCTGGGAGGCACCCAGCTTGATCTGCGCGCTAGGCAGCACGAGGAGCACCAGCAGGGCCAGCCCCAGCCCGGTCAGCACCCAGCGTGTCCGACTTTGAAGTGAGCGCGTGGCAGAAGTGGGCGCGTGGCAGAAGTGAACGCGGCTGGGGCATCGGTGTTCCCTCTCAAGATGCAAGGCAGGAAAGACGGTGACTGTTGCTACTATAACAGAGGTTCACGGATTGTGCAAGGGGCGGCACAAAGTTTTTTATGAGGGCGGGGAGACAAGG
>JANLUQ010000653.1:0-2094 GCA_031363565.1 Armatimonadota bacterium
CGATGGGCCGCGCTGGGTGCGGCGATGGCTGCCAGCGTCTTGCCGGGGCACACCGCACCTCTTCCTCCTGCCGAGCAGCCCGCTTTCCGGGCGGAGCAGTTCACGGATTTCGTGGGCATCAACGGCAGCCCTCTACGCTTCTATGTCATCCCCGATGGGCCGTATGCGGGTGCGGGCAAAACCTATGACCCACAGGTCTTCTACGATTTGGGCATCCGGTACTACCGCACGGGCCTGTTCAATGACCTGACGCTGCTCGACCAGCCCGACCAGGTCCGAGCGGCTTGGGAGAAGCACGGCGTCCGCCCGATGCTGCTGATTGACCCCGGCAAGACCAAGACCCCCGATGCCGTCCTGGCGAAGCTGCGCCGGTATCTGCCCGCCTCGGTCGGCGAGATCGAGGGGCCGAACGAGGTCAACAATAAATTCCCGCCCCAGGACCTCAACATCAAGTATAAGGGCAAGACCGACGAGGCGGGCGGGGCGGCCTATATGGACGATGTGTACGCGGCGGTCAAGGCCGACCCGTCCACGCGGCCCATTCCCGTCATCGCCTACACGGCCATCTTTACCGACTACCACCTCGCCCGGCCCTATTCCGGGTTCGACTTCGCCAACATGCACTCGTATCAGGGCTATGACGTCCCCTCGTCCAGCCTGCTGATGAACGAGACCCGCTTCAATAACGTGCTTCCGGCGGGCGCGACCATCAAGCCGTTTGTCCCGACCGAGTGCGGCTACAATGTCCAGCCGGATCGCTCCAACGGCACCAACAACACCGGGTCCCTGCGCGCTCAAGCCCTGAATATCCCGATGCTGCTGGCCGAATACTTCCGCCACGGCATTCGGCGGACGTACCTGTTCGCTATCGAGAACGCCGATGGCTACGGGCTGCTGGAGGATGACCGGACGACTAAGCGACCGTCCTACTTCGCCCTCAAAAACTTCCTGGCGACGGTCAAGGACGCGGACTGGGACCCCAAAGCGCACCGCTGGGTTGGCGGCGACTTCGCGCCCCGCGCCCTGCTGTTCGGCCTGGACGGTGCCCCGCCCACTGTCCACACCCTGACGCTCCAGAAGAAGAGCGGTGAGTACCAACTGCTGATCTGGAACGAGGTCAAGAACTTCGACCAGGACACGCACAAGGACATCGTGAACGCCCCCGTCCCAGTCACGCTCCACCTGCAAACGCCCGTAGGGACGACGGCAACGGTGCTGACGCAGAACACCTCGGGCGGCTACGACGTCCAGAAAATGCCTGTCACTGCGGGAACGCTGGCCCTGCAAGTGCCTTCCTCAGTCATGATCATTCGGCTCGCCTCGGCCGCTGCTCCCCTTCGGTCCCTGCCCGCCGCACCGCGCGCCCTGCGCGGGACGGCCACCGAGAACGCCGTACATCTGGCCTGGTCCGCGCCGACCAGCCCTGCCGCCCCCGCCGGGTACTTCGTCTACCGCAACGGCGGGTTTTTGACGGCCACGCGCGGCCTGACTTATGACGATGCTTCGGCCTGGGTGCGGCCCGGCCTGGGCTACACCTACGCTGTTCAATCCTACGACCGTGCGGGCGGCCTATCGCCGCGCGCCGAGGCCGTTATCGTGACGCCGGACCGTCGGCCCGATCTTGTCTGCACCGACGTAGAGGTTCCCACCGTCAAGGTGGGCGACCCGGTGGTCTTCCGGGGGACGCTCAAAAACAGCGGCGGCGGTGCTACCCCCGCCGACACCGTGACCGGCCTGACCTTCTTCATTGACGGCAAATACACCTCCTACGCCACCACGGACGGCACCCCGCTTGCGCCGGGCGAGTCGCGCGTCCTGACCGCGAACGGCGGCGGCGGCGGCGCGGGCAAGTGGACGGCGACGGCGGGCGCGTATGTCCTGCGCGTCCTGGTAGACGACATTGACCGCGTCCCCAGCGAGCGCAGCAAAGAGAACAACAACATAGACCGCAGCCTATTGGTAGACGTGCCTTCGGCGGGCGAGCTGCTCGGGGCGGCGGACCCTGCACCGGGACAAGCCGACCTGACAGCGGAAGGCACGGAAGATTGGGTGCATTGGGGGCAGGGGGGTAATGAGGCCGTCAACCGCAAGGCA
>JANLUQ010000685.1:0-2157 GCA_031363565.1 Armatimonadota bacterium
GCCTCGATCGCCAGACCTCCTCGACCTTCTCGGTCGTGGCCGACGTGCCCTTGACGGTTTCGGCATAGGCGAGCAGGCGGTCGGTGGCGTCGGACCGGCGGTTGAACAGGGCGTCCTCGACCAGCCCCAGCAGGTCCTTCGGGACCTCCTCGTAGACGGCCAGCATCCCAGCGTTGACGATGCCCATGTCCATGCCGGCCTGGATGGCGTGGTAGAGGAAGGCGGAGTGCATGGCCTCGCGGACGACGTTGTTGCCCCGAAAGGAGAACGACAGGTTGGAAACGCCACCCGAAACGTGGCAGCCGGGCAGGGTCGCCTTGATGGTGCGGGTCGCCTCAATGAAGTTCAGGGCGTACTCGTTATGCTCCTCGATGCCTGTCGCGATGGTCAGGATGTTCGGGTCAAAGATGATGTCTTCGGGCGGGAAGCCGACTTCTTCGGTGAGTATCTTGTAGGCGCGTGTGCAGATCGCGACCTTGCGCTCGGCCGTGTCCGCCTGCCCCTGCTCATCAAAAGCCATGACGACGGCGGCCGCACCGTAGCGGCGGATGAGCTTCGCGAAATGCTTGAACTTGTCCTCGCCTTCCTTGAGGCTGATGGAGTTGACGATGCCCTTGCCCGGCAGGCACTTCAGGCCAGCCTCGATAATGGACCACTTGGAGCTGTCCACCATGATGGGCACAGCGTTGATGTTCGGCTCACCCTGGATGAGAGTAAGGAAGCGGGTCATGGCCGCCTCACCGTCCAGCATGCCCTCGTCCATGTTGACGTCTATGACCTGCGCGCCGTTGTCTACCTGCTGCTGCGCGACCGTCAGGGCAGCCTCGAAGTCGCCCTTCAAAATGAGCTTCTTGAACTGCGGCGAGCCGGTGATGTTGGAGCGCTCGCCGACGTTGACGAAGTTCACTTCGGGCCGCCAGGTGAAGGGCTGGGTCCCGTTCAGCCGCGTGTACGGCTCGACGACGGGCGGGCGGCGCGGCGGGCAGTCTTTCAGGGCCTCGGCGTAGGCGCGGATGAACTCCGGCGTGGTGCCGCAGCAGCCGCCGATGATGTTCAGCCAGCCGTTGTCGGCCCACTCGCGGATGGCGGGCACCATATCGTCCACGGTGAAGCTGAAGCCCGTCTCGGAGAGTGGGTCGGGCAGGCCGGCGTTCGGGTACGCGCTAAGGTAGACCGGTGCGATGCTGGATAGCTCCTCCATGAATGGGCGCAGGAGGTCCGGCCCGAAGGCGCAATTCAGCCCGACCGACAGGAGCGGGATGTGCGAGATCGAGTCCCACATGGCGGCGACGTTCTGCCCGGAGAGGTTGCCGCCTGCGAGGTCCGTGATGGTCAGCGAGGCCATGACCGGCACGACGCGCCCGCCATCCTCGAACAGCGTCTCAATGGCGAACAAGGCGGCCTTGAGGTTTAGGGTGTCGAAAGTCGTCTCGCACAGCAGCAGGTCCACGCCGCCGTCGAGCAATGCCTTCGCCTGCTCATAGTAGCCGTCGCGCAGCTCGTCGAAGGTCACATTGCGCCGCTCCGGATGGTCGGGGTCAACCATCACCGTCGCGCTGCGCGTCTGCGGGCCGAGTGCGCCCGCGACGAAGCGCGGCTTGTCAGGCGTGCTGTAGGCGTCGGCGGCGCGGCGGGCGAGCCGGGCGGCCGTCAGGTTCATCTCGACCGACAGGTCTTCCATGCCGAAGTCTACCATCGAGACGCGGTTAGCGTTGAAGGTGTTGGTCTCGATGATGTCCGCGCCCGCTTCCAAATACGCCCGATGAATGTCCTCAATCACATCGGGCCGGACCAGCATCAGAGCCTCGTTGTTGTTCTTGAGGTCAATGGGATGGTCCTTGAAGCGCTCCGCCCGGTAGTCCTGCTCCTCGAACTTGTGGCGCTGGATCATCGTCCCCATCGCCCCGTCGAGGATCAAGATGCGCTCACCGAGTAGTGTTCTTATGTCGGCCATGAATATTCTTCCGATCTAAATGCAATCCAGTTCAGTTCAGTCCGCCCAGTTTTCGCAGGCCAATCCAGGTACGCGCCCGAAGTCGCGCAGGTTGCGGGTGATGACGACGGCGTCCTCTTCCAAAGCAATCGCGGCGATCCGCAGGTCCATTCTTCCAACAATTAGCTTCATCACCAGCAGACCATTATAGCGGCGGATCGCGG
>JANLUQ010000694.1:0-3275 GCA_031363565.1 Armatimonadota bacterium
TTGCTGGACAAGACCGATGAGGAGATGGCCGCCACCCTGGATGTGACCGTTGCCGCCATCAAGAAGCGCTGGGTGGGCATCTACGATCGCGTCGCCGATGTGGCACCGGCTTTGTTCCCCGACACGCCGGCGGCCGGCCCCGCTCACCGGGGGCAGGACAAACGCGGCCAGGAGAAGCGGCGTCACCTGATGCGCTATTTGCGTCTTCATCCGGAGGAGCTTCGGCCGGTGGAGGAGAAATGATCCTCTCCCCGCGACAAGTCGCGCCCCTCCCCTCGGAGGGAAGGGGGTGTGAATAGAGGTTTGGCTGGTCTGGTCGTGGGCCTGCCGTGACCGGACGGCTTTCATCAAGATAAGTCTCACCCCCTTTCACACACCCTTCCCTCCGAGGGGAGGGTCGCGACTTGTCGCGGGGAGAGGATCAGATCCCTCCGAGGGGAGGGGCGCGACTTGTCGCGGGGAGAGGATCTTAATATCCCAGCGCCAGACCGTCGGCGCGCGGGTCGGAGCCGCCGAAGAGCGCGCCGGTCTGGGCATCGAGGGTGATGATCTGGGACGAGCACAGCCCCGACCATGGCCCACCGACTGTCAGATGGTGGCCCCGGCGGCGCAGCTCGTAGCAGGTGTCGAGGGGCATGCGGTCCTCGACGGCGAGTTCCGCGCCGTCCGGCGGGACATGCCACTTCGCGCTTTCGATGGCCTCCTGTGGGCTGCGGCCCCAGTCCACCATCTGCGTGAGCGTCTGCAAGTTCGTCTGCACCTGCACATCCGCGCCGGGCGTCCCACCGACCGCCCAGAGTTCATCGTCTTTGAAGGCCATCCAGGTATTAAGCGTGTGCATGGTCTTCTTGCCCGGCGCCAGGACATTCGGGTTCTTCGGGTCCAGGCTGAAGCCGGTCATGCGGTTATTCAGGAGAACGCCTGTGCCGGGAACGACCACGCCGCTGCCGTAGCCGTGGAAGACGCTCTGTATCCAGGACACGGCGTTGCCGCGCGCATCAATGACGCACAAATACGTCGTATCCGAGCCGCCGCTGACGGTCGGCAGTCGGCCCGGTGAGTAGCGCGGCGCGGCCTCAGCCCCGATGCGCTTGCGCTGCTGTGCGGCATAGTCCTTGGACAGCAGAGTCGCGAGCGGCGTGTCCGGCACGTCGCCGAGGTATGCCAGCCGGTCGGCGAAGGCCAGCTTCTTCGCCTCGGCCATTAGGTGCAGGGCGTCCGCCCCTTCGGGGTCCATTGCGCCCAGGTCGAAGCCCTCCAGGATGTTCAGCATTTGCAGCAGCAGGCAGCCCTGTGAGACCGGCGGCTGCTCCGTTACCACCACACCCCGATAGGTGGTGCGGATCGGGTCGAGTCGCTGCGACCGATGGGCAGCCAGGTCCGCGCGCGTGAAGAACCCGCCGTTCGCCTCCGAGTAGGCGACCATCTTCTCGGCGAACTCGCCCTCGTAGAAGCCCGCGCGCCCCCCGTCGGCGATCTGGCGCAGGGTCCGGGCGAGGACCGGCTGGTAGAGGGTCGCGCCGGGCCGCAGATCATCGGGGACCAGGGCCGCACCCGACTCGGGGTACTCTTCCCAGAGCGCGTCGTGCGCGCGCAGCAATGCGGCCTGCCAGGCCGGCAGCGCGTAACCGTCCTCGGCCAGCGCGATGGCAGGGGCCAGGACCTCCGAGGCCGTCATCGTCCCCCATGTCTCCAGCATGGTCATCCAGGCCGCGACCGCGCCGGGGACCGAGGCCGCCCGGATGCCGCGCAGGGGAATCTCGCCGCCCATCGCCTCTAGAGTCGCCCCCGCCGGGGCGGCTCCACTGCCGTTCAGGGCCGAGAGCTTGCGCGCGGGCGCGTCCCAGACCTGTGCGAAGGCATCGCCGCCGAGGTGGGAGAGTTGCGGCTCCATGACAGCCATCGCGGCCCCCATCGCCACGGCGGCATCGGCGGCGTTGCCGCCCGCGCGCAGGATCTCGATGCCGATGAGTGAGGCGAGTGGGTTCGCCGCCGCGACCATTCCCGTGCGCGCCGTGCGCCCCGGTGTCCGTGTGATACTTCTCATGCCCGTGCGGCCCCCGTTCCGGGTGAACTAATACAGCGTTGCTGTATCAAATTGATACTTTATGGTGCACTGCAACCAGCAGACGGGAGGGCGCTGTTCTGGCAGCGCCCCCTGCCATCAGACTACTTTTCCGGAGTAACTGATGGATCGCAGCGATTGCTGACGCAATTGCCGCGATGGTCTGTGCAATGGCTGTGAACTTCAGAGCTTCTCGCCAGTTACCTTGCTTCAAAGAGAATTATCTCCTTTCAGCAAGATTGCGAAGGCCGCCTGTGCAGACGGCCTTTTCGGTTCCATTGTAGCAGATGCGCGGCGGATTGTCACGTCTCACACGAGGCCATCGCGGGGCTTGAAAATGCATCTTGACGCCTCCGCTTGGCTCGGGAACAAACCCCGACGTTTTTCCGACCAAGTAGGGTCACTTCACAATAAAACCTCGCTTGCGAAAGGTGTGCTATGAATAAACTTTTCACACGCTCCGCGTTCGGCGCCGGCCTGCTGCTGGGGGCTGTCCTCCTGGCGGGGGGCGCGCGGGCGCAGGGGGAGACGCGGGCGGATGCCGACCCGCCCCGTCATCTGGAGGCCGGGACGACCCTCAAAATCCGGCTGCTCAAAGATTTCAGCTCGATCCGTGCCCATGTCGGCGACCATGTGCAGGCCCAGGTGGCCGACGATGACACGAACGACCTGCCCGCCGGCACCCTGTTCTTCGGGCGCGTGACCCGGGTCAAGCCTTCCGGGGGCCGAAACCCAGCGGAAGTGGATGCGGCGTTCGACCTCCAGCGCGGCGATGGGCCGTATGCCGTCCGAGACGCGGCCTCCGCTCATCTGACCGGCAAGGAGGACAACAAAGCTGTCGAGGAGCGCGCCAAAAAGGGCGCGAGTGCGGGGGCCGGGCTGGGCGCGCTGCTCGGAATCGTCCTGGGGCGCAAGCACAAGCTGGGAGACGCCGTGGGCGGCGCGATCCTCGGCGCATTGGGCGGCGCGGCGGCGGGGGCCGTGTCGAACAAGCACGGCGGCGAGGTTAGCCTCAAGTCGGGTGATGAGATCACCGTTCACCTCGACCGGGCCGTGACCCTGGATGGTGGAACATATTGAGGGCCGGAAGCGGAAGAAGAGCAGGGGATATGGAAGGGCAGGGGAACCCTGCTCTCTGGCTCCTATCTGGTCCTTCCTCTCCCGTCCCGCCTTTCCTGCACGCCGGAATACAAAAAAGGCCGTCCCATCG
>JANLUQ010000727.1:0-5163 GCA_031363565.1 Armatimonadota bacterium
TGGCTGCCGCCGCTGACTTGCATGACGGCCAGCGTTTTGCCCTGCGTGGGCCGCACGGCGCCGCTGTTCAGGGGTATCCAGTCAATTTGAGATTTCATGATGCCGGTCATGGCGCCGTGGCGTTCAGGCGATGTCCAGACCATGCCTTCAGCCCATTCAGCCAGGGCGCGCAGCTCGGCTACTTTGGGGTTGTCCCCCTGCTCCTCGGCTGCGTTCCGGTTGCGGACTGTCAGCATGAGCTGTGTCCCCTCCGGGCCGGTGCAGAGTACCACCGTGTCCGCCATCGCCAGCATCAGGCGGAAGCCCATCCCCAGGCCCTTCTCGGGCCGGTCCTCATTCGCGCCCAGTAGGGCGTCCGGAGCAAGGCCTGCCCCGCAGTCCGACACCAGCACCGCAAAGCCGTCATCCGCCGCCCAGACCTGGGCGACGCCTCCCTGACTATGGCGGACGGCGTTCGCGGCGGCCTCCGAGACGCAGGAGCACAGGTCGTCCAGCCGCCCGTCGGAGAGGCCGCGCCGGGCAGCGATGGCGCGCAGGTGCTGCCGGAATAGGGACACATCCGAGGCTTCGAGCAGCGGCATGCTCCACAGCCGCTCGCCGCGCAGCAGGGCGGGCATGTCGGCGGGTTCGCAAAGCTGCAGACGTCCCCCGGTCACCGCGCGCAAGGTCTGCCGGTGGAAGTCCAGTGCGCGCGCCGACGCTTCCTGCCGCCGGGCCGATTCGCGCGCATAGAGATGCCGCATCCGGAGCAGGGCGGTCCCCATTATGGCGGTGGCGGCAAGGCTCAGGGCGGGCACGAGCAGAAAGAGTGTCTGGTTGGGCATGGGGCGCTCTCAGGGGTCGAAAAATCGGTTCGCAAAGCCTGTCGCGTACTCAGACAATGTTATGCCCGATATGTTGCATAAGAAGCGTGTTTTTTGAGAGGAGATGTGCCGCCATGCCCCTAACTTCCCCGATTGTCTCTCTTCTCCTGCTGGCGGCCTGCCTTGCTGCCTTCAGCCGCCCCGGTTTGGCGCGCGCGGACGCCGTGCCCATCCCGGCGCGCACCGTGGAAGGCGTCGCCGCGACGCAGACCGGCAAGCCGCTGGCCCATGTGACCCTGTACTTGTTCGGACTGCCGCCGGGCGAGACCGATATGATCAAGCTGGGCGACCAAAGCACGGTGGTCACGGACGACCGGGGGCATTTCGTGTGGCAGGTGCCCGCCGCTCTGCCCCCCTTGAGTGACTACATCGGGGTCCGCCCGATTTCCTGCTATGCGCTGGCCGCCGACCGGAGCACCGCGCGGTTCCGGCTCGTTGTCCGGCCGGACTGGCACGGGACGAGTGCGGAGGCGGCGGCGCGAGATCTGCTGGAACGGGCGACACGCCCGTGCGCCACGAAATGGCAGACCGGTGGGGCACATCCTCTGCTCTCCGTGATCGCGCCGGACATGGCCGTCGTCAAATTATCCCTGCGTGGGCCGGACGGGCTGCCGCTGCGCGCGCAGGAGGTCCAGGTCGTTTCGGCCGGGCTGTGGTCTGACCACGAAGGGGCGGCCGTTTATACCGGGCGCACGGACGACGCCGGGACCGTGCGGATGCGTTGGTATCCCGGCGCGCTGCGCCTGCAAGTGTTCGCCGCCGGCCTCGGCTTCGGCTCGACCGGCACGTTCGAGACGCTGCCGGGCCGATCCGCTGCGCCCGCTGTTCCACCGCTCGCGCCGTTCACCCGGCTCTCCGGCACGGTCGCCGCCGCCCTGGTCAAACCCGGCGCGACTGTCCATTTGAAGGACTTTTCCAGCAACGACACCTGGTACGCCCCGCGCGCTATTGTCACCGCCGGGGGAAGGTGGACACTGGACGGTGTCCTGCCCGGCCCCCACCGCCTGGTCCTTGACGGCGGAAATGGGGAAAGCGAGCCGGTAGCAGTGACGGTCGCCCCCGGCGAGCATCTCGGCGGCCTCACCATCGGCCCCAGAAAACCCCTCTCGCCCGTGGCCGCGCTGGCCGTCTCCCTGCTCGGGGGCGCGCGGACACTCGCCGGCAGTCCGCCCGGCAGCAAGCCCGTCGTCCGGGGCCGGGTCATGGACCTCGAAGGCAGGCCGGTCGCGGGGGCGGACATATACGCCGATTTCTCGTACTCCGGGATAGATGGCGGCGCGCAGAACGTGGTCGTCGTCAAGTCGGATGCGGCGGGCAGATATATCATCTCCGACCCGACCGGCGGGGGAAGGCTACAGCAGGTGTATGTACGCCTTGTGGCACACCTGCCCGGCTCCCCCATGGCGTTCGGGGACGAGCAGAGCGAGAAGGACTCGGCCTCGGGCGTCTGGCCGGATGTGCGCCTGGACCTCGTCCTCCCCGGTCTGCATTCCGGGCTGACGGTGCGCGTGCTTCAGGGCAGCAAGCCGCTCCCGAATGTCCTGGTGGAGCTGACGGCGGATGGAGGAAGACGATCCTCGGGCTTCTTCTTTCGTGGCGAGGACCGTGGGGCGGCGGCGCTGGCCCTCCGAAAACTGCTGGCCCCCAGCGCGCAGACCGGGCCGGACGGGGCGGCCCACTTCGCGGACCTCGCGCCCGGCCTATGGAGCGTGGCGGCGAACCATCCGAATAGTCCATGGCTGATCAAGCCGATGCCGCTGACCCCGTTCAATGTCAGCGGCGATGTCGTCGTGCGGGCGGGGGAGAGTCTGACCTACACCGTCGCCGTCCGCCCCCCGCCCGGCGAGGTCGCCTTCCGCGTACTGGCCCCGGACGGCCTGCCGCCCGCCGGCCTGCCACCCGCCGGCCTGCCGGTGGCGCTGAGCACGGCGACGGCGCAGTACCCGAACTACGATAACTCCTCACCCACCTCGGACGGCGCGGGGAACCAGCGCGCCACTTTCTTCGCGCCCGGCCTGTTCCAGATCACGGCGCGCTTCGGGGATACGCCGGTTGACCTCAACGCGCTGGTGGGACCGTTCAACGAAGGCACGGCCCTTGTCGCAGTCTCGCTGGCGACGCCCGCCACAAGGCCGGTCGTCATCCCCACCCGGCGCTACGGACCGGCCAGCATCCGCGTCCGGCTGGAAGACGCGCGGGGGAGGCCGACGCGCGGCACAGTGGTCGTCGGCGACGCCCCCTCGGGTGCGGGACTTGGGGGGTACGCGGCCTCGGCGGACGCTCGCGGGCTTGTCGTCTTCCCAAATATGCCGGAGGGCGATTACAAACTCACGGCCCGCCTCGCTGGGCTGCCGGGGCGGGCCGCGCTGGGCGGCGAAGGCGTTCCGTTCCCCTCCGACGCCGCCCTGCTGGCGGGGACCGGACAGCCCTCGCCGCAGGCCGTCCATATCCAGGCGGGCGTCCAGGCCGCCGTCACGTTCCGCCCGCAGCCTATCGGGTATCTCCGCCTGCACATTACCGGCCCCCCCGCGCAGGCGAAGAACTACTATTTCGACGGACGCCTGGCCTCGGAACAGGCGTTCCTCGACACGCGGCTGGACCCGCGTACTGGGGAGTTCCTCGTCGGGCCACTCCCGGCGGGCCGACGGACCTTCCGCTTGTTCCGCCTCGTCTCTGGGCAGGGCGCGGAAAACGTATCGGCGGGCACAACGATGGTGACGGTGATGGCGGGCCAGGTCGCCCGCGCTGCCCTGGTCCCCCACGAGCCGCCGGGTCCAACCCTCCTACTGGAATCCGTTTCCCCGTCTGGGACGGTGCTGCTGATGGACGGCAAGACGCCCGCCTGCGGCGCGCGGGCGGGCATCTTCACCGCAGACCGGCCGTACCCGCTCCGCATGGTGCGGACCGACGCGCGGGGCCATTTGACGATTACCGATCAGTGGCGGGGCGCGACGTTTCCCTGGAAGCCGACGCCGGGCGGTCCGGCAGGTCCCGTCGTGGTCGCCTGGCTGCCGGGGGCGAACGGCGCGGTCATCGTTCCCTATACGCCCGGACAGGACGCGCGGCTGGTCCTGCCAGCCGCCATTTCCCTGCATGGGCGGGTGACGGCAGGCGGGCTGTCCGTCCTGGGCCTGCCGTCGTCGTTCCGAGTTAAGGCGGCCTACCAGGGGCGGGGGGCGCTGAATGAGGCTTTAAGCGTGGAGGCGACGGCACAGGCGGATGGGACGTTCGAGCTGGCGGGCCTGACGCCGGGGACGTACCAGGTGCAGGCGGCGCGGGACGATATCTGGCTCTCCCAAACACAAACGCTGACCGTCGGGGCGGGGCCGCTCCCTGCCATGGCGCTCGATATCGCGCCGCCGGGCGCGGCCGTCGTCCTGCATCTGGTGGACAGGGCTGGAAGGCCGCTGGCAGGCCGGATGGTGAACATCGCGCGCCCCGCCGGGCCGCTCACGGCATCCCTCTGGCCGACCGGGCTGGCGGCGAACGGCGCGGGCGACCTGCGGGTGGACGGATTGGAAGTGGGCCGCCACCATCTGACGGTTTCCAGGGTGTCGGGGGAGGAAGTAGGGTTCAGCGTGCCGACTTGGACGCCGGACACGCCGCCGACGGTGCAAAGGGTTGTGGTGCGGGGCGGGCAATGAGAAGAGAGCAATAGGGAGAAGAGAGCAATGGGGTTCACTTCAAGGGCTTGCCCAATCCCTCTTCTCCACTCGCCCTCTGCCTACCCCACGATGAACGGCGAGACTTTCGGGGCGGGGGGGCCGCCGTCGGCGATCAGCTTATCCATCAGCAGACGGTTCTGGATGGACTGGAGGGCGGCGGCGTGCCGCGCCTCCGTCCCCTGGATGCCGGCGGCTGTGGTCAGGAAGATCTTGGTACGGAAGAACGGGATCGCGCCCAGGTAGGCGGCTGCGCCCGTCGCCTCGACATCAATGAGCATCGCCAGGATCTGCTCGCGGCTCATGGTCTCGACGCCGAACTGGTACTTATTGGGATGGATGCCCAGGCCGGGAATGATGCCGTCCAGCTTCAGAGCGCCGCGCAGGAAGTCGCGGTGGGCGGCCTCGACATTTGCGAACTGCATGATGTGGTAAACGTCGGGCAGATACTGGTCGAGGTTCAGGCCGGGGATCTGGACGCCCTGCTGGGTGTATCCGCCCGTCGTCAGGCGGGCGACGCACTGCCGGTACAGCTCAGATTCCAGGTCTTCCAGGGCGAGGGCGTAGTTGAGGACCTTGACGTCCGCTTTGAGGTTCAGGCCGGGCAGGGCCAGCAGGCCCAGCGTGGGGATGTCGCC
>JANLUQ010000029.1:0-1788 GCA_031363565.1 Armatimonadota bacterium
CCGCTTCATCGCGGCGAAGTGGCGGGAAAAGAAGTTCCCCACACCGCCGGTCTGTGACGATACGGCCTTCGTGCGCCGGGCCTATCTGGACGTGGTCGGTGTCATCCCGACGACTGCACAGGCATTATCCTTCGTGCAGGACAGGACGCCCGGCAAGCGCGCGCGCCTTGTAGACGACTTGCTGGCCCACGACGATGACTATGCCGCGAACTGGATACCTTTCTGGGAGGATGCGCTTGCCTCCAACGGCGCACACCAGGGCGGGGCGGGGTCACGCCCCAATCTGCGCCCCTGGCTGGCCGAGAACCTGCATCAGAACCGGCCCTATGATGAGATGGTCGCCGAGCTGATTGACCCGACCTCGACCGGCCCGACAGCCCCGATGGCGCGCGGCTGGGTACAAAATGCCGACCACACCGAGACGGCCCAGAGCGCGGCCTACGTCGCCCAGGTCTTCATGGGTACGGCGGTCAAGTGCGCGAGCTGCCACAACCACTTCCTGAACCCCGAGTGGACGCAGAAGAAGTTCATGGGCTACGCCAGCTACTTCACCCCCCAGAACATGGAGGTCATCCGGTGCGAGGTCCACGAAGGCGAGTTCGTCCCGCCCACCTTCCTGTTCGACCAGCCCGGCGCGCGCAGCGCCGCAGCCCACACGCCGCTCGGCCCCGACGGTCGCCTGCATCAAGTCTCGCGGCTGATCGTGGACCCCGAAAATCCCCGCTTTGCTGCCTGCCTCGTCAACCGCTTGTGGAAGCGCTACTTCGGCCTCGGCCTAGTCGAACCCGCCGATGATTTCCGGGCCGAAGGCCGCACCCCGAGCCATCCGGCCCTGCTGGCCTGGCTGGCCGACGACTTCATGCATCATGGCTACGACCTGAAGCACACAATCCGGCTGATGCTGACCAGCCGCACCTACCAGCTGCGCTATGACCCGCGCCTGGCCGACACGTTCAGCGCCGCCGACCCGGACGCGCCGCGCTTCTACCGCTCCCCCACCCTGCGCCGCTTGACCGAGGAGCAGCTCTTGGACAGCGTGAACATCGCCCTTGGAAATACGTCGGCACCTCGGGCCTACACGGTTAGCGGCTCGACCGCCCTCAGCCGCGCCCTGGGCAAATCCGCCGCCCGCAACGAGATCTCGACGTCGCGTTCCGATGATGTCGCCGTCGTACAGGCTCTGGAACTGCTGAACGGCGGGGAATTCAACCGCCGCGTCGCGCTTGGGACATTGGACCAGGAGCTATCCCAGGAGCCGGAGTGGCCGCGCATCGTCACCCGCGCCTACTGGGCGACTTTGGGCCGTGCCCCAACACCCAAAGAGCTAGGGGCTGGCAACCAGTTCATGCAGGCCGCGCCGCCATCCCCGGCAGGCAGTCAGGCTCCGACCGAGGCCGTCTGGTGGGAGGATGGCCCACCTGCCGGAGCGATGCTGCAAGGACCGTGGCAGATGACCTCGGACACGGTCTTTTCAGGCAAACAGGCCCACACCGCGCCGGTCATGGCGGGCGCACAGCAGCACTACTTTTTAGGTGCCGCCACGCCACTTTCCATCGGAGCAGGCGACACTCTCTTTACCTATGTCAATCTTGACCCAAAAGCGATGCCGCGCGAGATCATGCTCCAATGGAACGACGGCGGCTGGGAGCACCGCGCCTTTTGGGGCGAGGACTTGATCAACTTCGGCACGACCGGCACAGCCAGCCGCCGCCGGATGGGCGACCTGCCCGCGCTGGGGAAATGGGTGCGCTTAGAGATTCCCGCCGACGCCGTAGACCTAGCCGGGCA
>JANLUQ010000031.1:0-3628 GCA_031363565.1 Armatimonadota bacterium
CCCACAACCCGCACACGCTGGCCTTACTTGCGGCACGTCATCACCTCACGCAGACGGACCTCAAAGCTCTTCTCGCCCCCTACACCCTCACGTTGGCCTGGCACAGCCCGCGCGGCCCCGTTTGGCGTCTGACACCGAAACTGATGCCGAAGGTGAGTGCAGGAGCCACGCGATGAGCCAAACCCCCATGACTTACCTCGTCACACTGCCGCGGCGGGCCGCCGAGGAAGCCCCGGTGGCGGGGCCGGACCCGCTGGCATTCTAGGAGCAGGCGATGGAGCGGCACCGCCTCACTCCTGCTCAGGACGCGGGCTGACAACAGGCAGGGCCGCCACGGATTAGCATGAGGCAGGTGCAGCGGTGTAAGAGCGCGATTCATCGTGCCCTCCTGCGCTCGACCCGGCCCCGAAGGGGCGACCTATCCGGGTAAACCTGGCTTTTAAGGTCTATATTAAGACTCGCCTACGGGCCTGTAAAGGGTCTTAAATCGGCTTCTGTGGGGTTTTGGAATGGATTTTAAGAACGGGCCTAGCGGCTAAGGTCAGGCCATGTGTCAACTCCACACCTCTCGCAAAACCAAGACGACGCAGACGTAGATAAGACTACACCAGTGGCAGTAGGGCAACGCGGCTTTCGTGAAACGCGATAGAAGCCAGCTGATTTGTCAGCGTGGAGTCACATTACCACCCGGCCTTGAAAGGCCGGGCTATTGAGAGGGCAAAGCCCCTCCGGGGCTAAGGACAGAACGACGGAACGACTGGCCTGCCCCGGCTGTACCAGCCCCGGAGGGGCTTTGTCCGGCGAAGCCGGGAATAGCCCGGCCTTTCAAGGCCGGGACATCTTGCCTACAGTATCCCTTGCAAACGTTCTTTCAGCCGCGTGTGCCGGTGGATGTCGCTCTGCTTCTTGACGGCCATGGCGATGGCGCGCATCGGGCCGATGAGGACGGCGAACTTCTTGGCGCGGGTGAGGGCCGTATACAGCAGGTTGCGCTGCAAGAGCATATAATGCTGGGTGTGCAGGGCGAGGACGACCGCGGGGTATTCACTGCCCTGACTTTTATGGACACTGACGGCGTTCGCCATGACCAGCTCGTCCATATCGGCGAACTCATAAACGACGAGGTTGATACCCTGGGCGTCCGGGAAAGCGATGGTCAGTGTCTCGTCCTCATGGCTGATGGATTCGACCGCGCCGATGTCGCCGTTGTAGACCAACTTGTCGTAATTGTTGACGATCTGCATGACGCGGTCGCCGACGCGGAACAGGCGTGCCCCGCGCTGGACCTCGTCCTTGCCGGGCGCGGCGGGGTTCAGGGCTTCCTGCAAGCGCATGTTGAGGTAGACCGCGCCCGCGCTGCCGCGTTGCATCGGCGTCAGTACCTGGATGTCCTGGGGGGCGAAGCCGCGCTTGGGCAGGCTTTTGGCGACCACGGCGACCACCTTGTCGGCGACTTCTTCCGCTTCCTCGGCATTGAGGTAAGCGCAGTCCCGCCCCGCGCTCGGCGGCGGCAGGGAGGGCATCCGGCCCGCATTGATGGCGTGGGCATTGGTGATGATCAGGCTCTCGGCGGCCTGCCGGAACACCTGGGTCAAGCGAGCCACGGGGACTGATCCGCTCTCGATCAGGTCGCGGAGGACATTGCCGGGGCCGACGGAGGGGAGTTGGTCCACGTCGCCGACGAAGACGACTTGTGCGCCCTCGGGAACGGCCTTCAGAAGCGAGTAGGTCAGCACCATATCCAGCATGGAGCTTTCATCCACGATGAGCACGTCGCACTCTAAAGGCGTTTCCAAGTCGCGCTTGAAGCCGCGCTTCTCCGGGTCGAATTCGAGCAGCCGATGAACCGTCTTCGCCTCCCGCCCGGTCACCTCGGTCATGCGCTTGGCCGCCCGGCCCGTCGGTGAGGCCAGCAGGACGTCTCTTTTTAGCGCCTCGAAGGCGGTCACGATGGCCTTAGTGCTGGTCGTCTTGCCCGTTCCAGGGCCGCCTGTCAGGATGGAGAAGCGCGACAGAAGTGCCGTGCTGACGCCCGCGCGCTGCTCCTCGGAGAGTGGGAAGCCGTTCTTCTCGCACAGGGCGGAGAGCCATGCCTCGAACTTCAAGGCGTCGGGGGGCTGCTTCAGCGGCGTTGCCAGCAGCTTCTTGATGCGGTCGGCCAGCCCGATCTCCGTCTTGTGCAGGGAAGGGGTGTAGATAGCGACCTCGGTCTGGCCCAGGAACGTCGCCGGCTCTGAGACCAGGCGGCCCGAGGTTGACAGGGCCAGCAGGGCCGCGTCCACATCCCCCACCCCCAGGATCTCGGTTGCCTTGTCGGTCAGTTCTTTTTCAGTCAGGTAGGCGTTGCCACCGGACTCGACCGCCTCGTTCAGCACATAGACCACCCCTGCCTCGATGCGGCGTGGGTCGTCCTCGGCAATGCCGATGGCTCGCGCGATCTTGTCGGCGCTCTTGAAGCCGATACCCCAGATGTCCGAGGCGAGTTGGTAAGGATTCTTCTCGACGACTTCAATAGATTTTGCGCCGTAAGCGCGGTAGATCTTGACGGCGTAGGCGGGCGAGACGCCGTGCGCTTGAAGGAACAGCATGATGTTCCGTATCTCGCGCTGGTCTTTCCACGCCTGCGTGATCTTCGAGACCGTCTTCGCGCCGATACCGGGCACTTCCAGCAGCCTGCCCGGATGGTGCTCAATGATGTCCAGAGCCTCATCGCCAAACTTGTTGACGATGCGCTTGGCCGTGACCGGACCGACCCCTTTGACCATGCCGCTGCCCAGGTACTTCTCGATGGCGAAGGCGGTGGCGGGCCGGACGACCTCATAGCGGGCCACCGACATCTGCTTCCCCCACTGCGGGTGCCGGGTCCAGGTCCCATAGCACAGCAGGCTTTCGCCGACGACAGGGTTGGAAAAATTGCCAAGGATGGTGATGACGTCACGCGCGTTGGGAGGCAGGAGGCGAGCGACCGTGTAGCCGTTCTCCTCGTTGTGGAAGGTGATTCGCTCGATGACGCCTTCCAAGGTATCGAGCGGCGGCCCTTCTTCGGGGGCAGGGGTCAGGGGGTTAGTGGTCTTGAACGCACACATGCTCCGTAGAGTATACCCCGACGGCGCATACGAGTGGCGGACGGGCTGAGTCGCAAATAATCTATACAGCAACGCCCCGATGTGCCGGAGACCGGTGATTTAATTACGCTTTGCATTACGCTCCGCATGATACTATCTCCATGGCTACAATCCACCCGAGGAGATTACGACCATGCAGCAGAGAATCCAGCAACGCGTCGGCCAGCGGGGTGCAGCGCCCCAGTCAGGAATGGGGTACCCGCCAGAAGATGACGTCAAAGAGGGTAGCGGGTTTGAGACGTCCGCAGCTGACGCCTACCTCCTACGGGTGGGGCCGGAACTCTGGAGCACCGTCGTCCGCGAGGGCCCCACGCCCGCTGAAGACACGCGCGCCGCTCTGCAAGCGATCCGTACAGCGCTGGAAGCCGTCCGCCGCCTGCGCATTGCCGGCAGCGTTGCGGAGGACGAGCGGTGCGAGATGGCAGCCCTCGTTGCGGAGGCCGTCGAGGGGCAGGAACGCGCCTTGTGGCTTTGGTCTCTGGGGCGCGAAACAGATGCAGCCC
>JANLUQ010000048.1:0-14772 GCA_031363565.1 Armatimonadota bacterium
CCCGCCACATAGGGCTAGCCGGGATCGAGCTGGAGGCCATCACC
Source organism: Armatimonadota bacterium (assembly GCA_031363565.1). Lineage (GTDB taxonomy): Bacteria > Armatimonadota > Armatimonadia > Armatimonadales > Capsulimonadaceae > JANXMY01. The sequence continues at coordinate 45 of JANLUQ010000048.1, forward strand.
ATGGGCGCGCTGCTGCACGACATCGGCAAGCTGGGCGTCCCCGAGTATGTCCTGCTCAAACCCGGCCGGCTGACCGATGAGGAGTTCGCCAAAATCAAGCAGCATCCCCAGATCGGGGCGGACATCCTCCACCCGGTCGAGTTCCCCTGGCCGGTCCTGCCGGTCGTCCGCTCCCACCATGAGAAATGGGACGGGACGGGCTACCCGGACGGGCTGAAGGGCGAGGAGATCCCGCGGACGGCGCGGATTCTGGCCGTCGCCGACGTGTATGATGCCCTGACATCCTCGCGCTCCTACCGAAGCGCCTGGACGCACGAGCGGGCCTGCGAGGTCATCATCAAGGACCGGGGGACGCACTTCGACCCAGTCATCGCCGACGCCTTCCTGGAGATCATCACCGGCGTCGTCGAGGAAATGGCGCGCGAAGGCGACGGGCCGCTGGCCGTCGCCGGGACACCCGGCAAGGTGCCCAGCACCCCCGCCGACCAAGCGGCGCACGCCATTCACCGGGCCTCCTCGGAGCTGTGGGCTTTGTATGAGGTCGTGCAGACCCTGTCTTCGTCCCTGAGCCTCCAGGAGACTTTGGAGATATTGAGCCGCAAGCTGGAGGCGATCCTGCCCGGCACCGGCGCCCTGTTCCTGCTGCGCGACGCGGACAGTGCAGGGTCGGTGGGGACGGCAGGGTCGGTGGGGATGAGGGTGCATGCCGCCGTGGGCCTCAACCGGGAGTATTTCACCGGCGCGCGCACCCTGGGGCCGGCCAGCACCTCACTCCAGGTCACATCGAGCCGCGTCACTTATCTCGGTGGGTATGACGCCGACGACCTTCTGCTGACCGCCTCACAGTCAGCTCAATGGACCGCGCTGCAGACATCGCTGATCGTCCCCATCGTGCATCAAGGCGAGGTATTGGGCACAGTCAATCTGTACCATCCCCAGCCGGATGCCTTCAGCGCGCACGATAAGCAGATGCTGGAGACCATCGCCGAGCGGGCGGCGGCGGCTCTGTATAACGGCCTCCTGTTCGACCGGACACGCTCGCAGGACGCGACGGACCCGCTGACGGGCCTGCGCAACATTCGATGCGTCACGCAGCATGTCGAGGACTGCTGCCAGGCTAGTCGACCATTCGCCCTGCTCTGCCTGGATCTGGACAGCTTCAAGCCGATTAACGACAACTTCGGACACCAGAAGGGCGATCAGGTACTGCGCGACTTGAGCGCGCTGTTTATCGCCGAGGTCCGGGCGGAGGACGTCATGGCCCGCTACGGCGGCGACAAGTTTCTGGTCTATGTCCATGGCGGCGGCCTGGCCGAGGCGGCGGCCCTGGCCTCCCGCATCCGGGAGGCCGTCGAAGCCTACGAGCCGGGCCTGCTGCATCCCCGCCTGGGTGCGCTGCATCTGGGCGTCTCCATCGGGATGGGCTGCTTCCCCATAGACGGATCTGATTTCACGGGTCTCCTCACCGCCGCCGACTCGACCATGTACCGGGAGAAGACCGAGCGCAAGCTGGGCAATCTCGCCGACCCCGACCGGATGCATCTGGGGGCGGAGTTTGGCCTGCCCCGCGCGGCCTAGAGCGTGTTAGGTCCTTTTCTCCAGCGCCGTCTTGTATATCTGATGTTACGCAGTCCCGCCCTGAAGGGCAGGTCTGGGGAGCGAGGCGCTGATCGGTCTGCGACCGCAAGAGGAGCCGTTCTCTCTCGCCCGCAGGGTGGTCGGCGTCTCGCCCCCCAGACGGGTCGTTTACGGCCTGGTTACAGCCCGTGCATAACATCAGTGATATCAAAAGATGATTGCCGTCAGCCGCCTTGCTAAAATCTCAGGCAAAGGCGAGAGGCGCCTGCCGGGAAGGTCATACCCTGCACTCAATAGCCTTTACAAGCTGTTTGCAGCGTTCAAAGTGCCTAACATGCTCTAGCCCGCTTCTTGGCCTGCCCCGCGCTTTCCCGCATTTCGCACAGTGAGCACCTCCCTCCAAAACGGCATAATCTCTCTTGATGGTTCTTTCCGCCCCCGACCAGGGCAAACCGGCCGCGAGGCCGGGACGCAAAGCCAACGGGTCTCTTCCTCAGCGGGAAGAGATAGCCAGGCTGCCGCACGGGCGACTCTCAGAGCGCTATTCTCTCGTCGGGCTGACGGAACCACAGCAACGATCCTTCGCGATTGACAAGAGCAAACCTGCCGAAAGACAGGGACGCAAAGCCACGGGCCTTCCTCCACAACCGTCACAACCGGAGTGGAAAGATGGTCGCCGGGCCACCGACTGCGCGATTCCGAGGGAGAAAATCAATGGTCCAGAACACTTCACGCCGCAGTGCGGCACACCGGAAATGGTCCCGGCGAGCACCGGCCCTCCTGGCCGGCCTGACCTCTTCTCTGGTCGCCTCTATGCTGGCGGGCGCGGCCTGCGCCGCCCCGTCCACGACCACCAGTGCCGCATCAAGCGACCGCGCCATTACCCGCATTCTGACCGCAAAGCCCACGTCAGGCTGGTCATCCGTCATCCTGAGAGTTAGCGGCGCACTGACGGCGGTGCAGGAGGCGCAGCTCCGGACGCTGGGCGCGGACATCACGCGCCGCCTCCCGATCATCCAATCGGTGGCCATACACGTTCCCTCGCGCAGCCTCAGCAAAGTAGCCGCCCTGCCGTTCGTCACACACCTCTCGCTCGATGGCATGGTCCTGAAGACCGATGAGTTCACCGTTGGCTCCAGCGAGGCCGATCAAGCATACGATATGGACGACGGCACGGACGATGGCGACGACCAGTACCAGCTCACCGGGGAGGGCATCACGGTCGCTGTCCTGGACAGTGGCGTGGCCCCCGTTCAAGATCTTTCCAGAAATGACCTTGGGCTTTTCAGCGAGTCACGCATCAGCGCCAGCGTCAATTTCGCGCCCGATGCCACCGGGCGCGGCAGCGCCTACGGGAAGGGGATCGGAGTGACGCTCGATCTCAGCCAGGACCGGGGCCAGGGACTCAACCTCACCGGCATCGGAACTAGTCTGACCTTACTTGGTCCCAGCAACAACGGCAGCTTCTACGACCCCTGCGGGCACGGCACCCATGTCGCGGGCATCATCGCCGGCAATGGGGCGCGGTCCGATAAGTTGTTTTGCTTCCACACCTTCAACGGCATCGCGCCGCAGGCCGGCCTCGCCAATGTCCGCATCCTGGACAGCAATGGACAAGCCGACGTTTCCACGGTAGTCGCCGGCCTCCAATGGGTCGTCACCCATCGGAACGACAACAAGAATGCGCCCATTCGCGTCATCAACCTCTCGCTTGGCCACCCGGTCGGCGAGAGCTACAAGACCGACCCGCTCTGCCGGGCCGTCGAAGCCGCCTGGAAGGCGGGCATCGTCGTCGTCTGCGCGGCAGGCAACGAGGGGCGCTTCGGAGCCGCAAATCTCCCCAATGCTTCCAATGAAGGCTGGGGGACGGCCTACGGCTCCATCAACTCTCCGGCCAATGACCCCTCCGTCATCACCGTTGGCGCCACCAAGAACATGGATGGCATCCGCGCCCACGACAAGATCGCCACCTACTCCGGCCGGGGGCCGTCGCGCGTGGACCTGGTGCTGAAGCCGGACATCATCGCGCCCGGCAACAAGGTCATCTCGCTGTGTTCCGACAACAGCATGCTGGATACTTATGACGGCGGCACCAACGACATCCTGAAGTCCTCGTACCGGCGGCCCGGCTTGTTGAATGACCCGGATGCCTCCTCTTTCGCTTACTTCCGTCTATCAGGGACCTCGATGGCTGCGCCGGTCGTCGCCGGGGCCGCCGCTCTGCTTCTCCAGGCAAACCCGATGCTGACGCCCGACACCATCAAGGCTCGCCTGATGCTCTCCGCCGACAAGTGGGCCGCTCCAAACGGGACGGGCGATGCACTGACCTACGGCGCGGGCTACCTCAACATCCCCGCCGCGCTTGCCAGCACGGCGACGGCCAAACTCCCCGCCCTCAGCCCGACCCTGACGATCAACAGCGATGGGACACTCTCGCTGATCATGAACCGGGCGACCTGGGGTTCCGGGCTATGGGGCACCGGCATCACCGACCTACGGGCGGCTTGGGGAAGCTCCGTCGGGGCGGACCGGGCCGCCTGGGGCAGCCAGACCAATGCTGACGGCAGCGTCTCGCTGTTCATGGACCGGGCCGCCTGGGGCAGCACGGCTCTGACCGCCGACCGGGCGGCCTGGGGCAGCACGGCCACCTCGGCAGACCGGGCGGCCTGGGGCAGCAGCCTGGCCTCAGCGGATCGGGCGGCCTGGGGCAGCCGGGCGGCCTGGGGCAGCAGCAGCCCCTCCGTTGACCTTACCTCGATCGCCATCGCCGGCGAGTAAGACGACTCGGGCAAAGAAAGACGAGAAAGAAGAACGACAATGAAAGACGAGGGGCTGGGCGGGGAAACTCGCCCAGTCCCTTTTTTTGCCCCCGGTTACGGTATCCATACCCTGTTCGTGGTAAAGCCGCTTGGAAAGCGAGGCATAGCGGAGGGGGAAGCACCCATCGGCTGCGTCCTGGCACTGAGATCGGGGCCGGACCTGCGCGTGGTCGCGCGGGGCCATAACCAGCTGAACGCGCTGGGGCGCAAGACGGCCCATGCGGAAATGGTGGCGTTCGAGAGCGCGGACAGCCGGGGCGGACGACCGCCCACCCTGCCACTCGACGCTGAGGCCGTCATCATGGTCTCGACCTTGGAGCCGTGCGTGATGTGCCTGGGCGCGGCGATGGAGGCAGGGGCGGCGCGGGTCCTGTTCGGGCTGAATGCACCCGCTGACAACGGGACACAGCAGGTCAAGCCGCCGGAAAGCCCGAAGAGCGGTGGCTGGAAGGTAAGAAGGGCACAGAGCAGGCCAAGTTCGTGGAGCAGCTTCTGGCGCTGACGGATTGGAGGAGAGGCCGCCTCAGAACGCGAACGGCAGGTGCAGGCCCAGAAACCCGCCGACGAGGGCGGCGATGCCGGCGAGGCCCGAGGCCAGCCCGAAGAACCAGACGCGGCGGCTGCGGGTCAGGGCGGCGATGGCCGAAAGCGCGATGGCGATCTGGCATAGGCTAACCGAGAAGGCGAACATGTGGTGCTTCTCCATGATCTTCGCCGACTCCTCGTTGTCTTTCGCCGCCTTCTCCTCCGCCTCACGGCCTTTCGCATCAGACTCATCCGCCTGCTTCTTGATCTCGGCCTGCTTGTCTTTGTAGTGGCCTGATTGTTTCAGGTCGTCTTGGGCCACCGCCGAGCCGGGCGGCAGGGCCTGGGAGGCGGTCTGGTAGATGAGCGACTTCAGCCCCTCGGCCTGATAGTAGTTGTAGCTGTCGCTCTTCTCCGTCAGGTGCTTGACCTGCTCACTTTTTTGGAGCAGGGCATCATTTTTTGCGAGCAGGGCCTCGTTGACGAGCAGGCCGGACTTCAGAGCGCCGATGGCGGCGATCACGGCAAGGATCGCCGTCGCCACCGCGATGAAGCGCGTCCAGCTGTTTTTGCCCTTCTCCGCGCCCTCCTCGTGCCCTTCTCCGCGGCTCTCCTCATGGGCCTTCCCGATATGCTCTTGGGACTGTTCCAGGGGGACTTCGATCTCATCAGGCATGGCGGTCTCCTTTGAAGTATGCGCGTCAGGACGCCCTTAGAATTCAAACGGCAGGTGTAGGCCCAGGAACCCGCCCACCAGTGTTAAGACGCCGGCAATGCCCGTCGCCAGGCCGAAGAGCCAGACGCGGCGGCGGCGGGTCAGGGCAGCGACGGCGGAGATCGCGATGGCGATCTGGCACAGGCTGACCGAGAAGGCGAACATATGGTGGCGGCCCATGTCCCGGTCGGCCTCGTGGTCGTTCGAATCGGCCTGCTTCTCTAGGCCCTCGGCTTTGGCCTTGATCTCCTCCTGCTCGCGCCCGTAGCGGGCGGCCTCGGCCCGGCTGTGGGCGGCAGACGGCGAGCCGGGCGGCGTCTGGGCCGCCGCCACGGTGTAGATCACGCCCTTGATGCCCTTGGCCTGGTAGAAGTTCCACTGGTCAGCCGCCTGGGTCCGGTGGCTGATCTCGTCGTTCTTGGCAATCAGGGCACCATTGACCAGGACGCCCGACCGCAACGCGCCGATGGCGGCGACCACGGCTAGGATCGCCGTTACGACCGCGACGAAGCGCGTCCAGCCTTCCTTTTCTGTCTTTCTCTCTTTATCCTCGACGTCCCCATATAGTTCTTCGTGGGCCTTGGCAATATGCTCGTGCGCGTGCTCCAGGGGCACTTCGATCTCATCGGGCATGGGCGTCTCCTCTCGCGAAATCTTCGACTGCGTCTTTAACTGAGCGTGTTGATGGCACGGGCTGCGATGACGGCGATGACGGTCAGCGAGACGGTGGCCTGGACCATCATCAGCAGCTTGGCCCAGCGCGACAAGACGGCGGTGTCGGCGGGCGACAGCGCGGTGCTGGAATTGAAGGCCAGGAACAGATAGTCCATGAAGCCCGGCGACCAGCCCGCCTGCCCCGCCTCGGCCAGCCGCTCCTCGCTCATGGTCATCTGGGGGAACAGGAACGAGCCGTGGCAGTGACCGGCCCGCTGGTCACGCTCGTTGGGACCGCCCGCATCCAGGTGCCAGTACCACAGGGCGAACACGAGGACGTTGGTCAGCCAGAGCGCCCCCGCCGAGATCAGCAGCCGCTCGGGCAGCTCCTTGTGAAGTGCCAGAGTTGGATCTACCATGGTGCCTACCAGCTTGACGAGCGAGGCGACCATGAAGAACGTCTCGACTCCCGCGATCATCAGGCCCAGGATGCGGTTGATGTTGTGGTGCCCGCGCACATGCATCAGCACCGTCGGAATCAGCAGCACGGTGACTATGATCGCGGGCAGCCAGCGCGGCCCGAATGAAAGGTTTTGAGGCAGGACGCCGAACAGGCCGGCCCCGGCCACAAGGGCGACGAGGGCCGGCCAGCGCGGCTCCGTGTCGTCCTGGATCTGGGCGTAGCCATTTCGGACCGTGCTTTGCAGGCGCTGTAAGCCCTGGCTTTTTTCATGCGGCTGCGGGTCGGCTCCATCGTTCTGGCGGTCGGTTTTCGGAAACATGATTCTTCCTCATTTGTCACAATTTGATGTTGAGCTGGCCCAGCAGCGTGTAAACGCCGAAACTGAGGCCGATGGCGATGACTGCGCGGCGGACATTGGCCTGGCCGACGCGGCGGGCCAGCCCTGCTCCGCCCAGCCCGCCGAGGACGGCGGCGACGGCCATCAGCGCGACGAGGGGCCAGTCTACACGGCGGTACAGGATGAAGGTCAGGGCACCCACTCCATTAATGCAGACGGCGGCGAAGTTCTTCAAGCCGTTCATGCGGTGGATGTTGGTCTGGCCTAAAAAGCCCAGGGCAGCCAGCATGAGGATGCCGATACCCGCCCCGAAGAAGCCTCCGTAGACGGCGACGAAGAACTGGAACAGCATCGCGCCGTGGGGCAGGCCGGAGGATGTCCCCTCCGCCCCTAATTCTGAGGAGGCCTTCACGAGACGCCGCCGCACCCAGTCCTGGATCAGAAACAGGAACGTGGCCGCGAAGATCAGCCAGGGAATCAGGCGCTTGAAAAGGTCGGACCCGATGTGCGTGGCGAGGTACGCGCCGACCGCCCCCCCAAGCAGGCTTGGCACGGCCATTGTCCACAATTCGCGGCGCGCGCCCCCCATTTCGCCCCGGTAGCCCCAAAGGGCGCTGAGGGAGCCGGGCAAGAGGGCGACCGTGCTGGTGCCGTTGGCAATGATCGGGCCGTTCGGCGTCCCCGCCAGCACGGCCAGCAGGGCCGGGAACGTCAGCAGCGTCCCGCCGCCCGCCACCGAGTTGATCGCGCCGGCGGCGAAGGCGGCGGCGAACAAGACGAGCAGGTGCAGGGGGCTGACGGACACAAGGGCGTGGAAGGCGGGCATCAAACAACTCCGGCGTTATTCTACCCGCAATGGGGCCGGGGCGGGTACATTTCCGCGCGTCGTTCAGGTAAAATGAACTGCTGCAATGAAGTTACCACAAGTGCCGCCACGAGCCAAAGGACGCCATGACACATCGCTTCGCACGACTACTTGCCGCCCTAGGCTCCCTGAGCCTTGCCGCCGCAGGCATCCCGCCGGTCTTTTCCGCCCCAGCGGCTCCCCAAGCCGCTGCCGTCCTCGATGGCAAGTCGCGCGTCCTCGCGGACCTGGCCTACGGCACGGACCCGGCGCAGAAGATGGATGTATACCTGCCCATCAGTTTCGCCGGGCCGCGTCCGGGCGTGGAGCTGATCCACGGCGGCGGCTGGCAGGGTGGCGATAAAAGCTTCTACGCCCCATTGGGCAGGGCGCTGGCGGCGCGTGGCTTTGTCGCCTTCTCGGTCAACTACCGCCTGACCCCAGCGGCCCATTACCCGGCCCAGGCCGACGATGTCCAGTCGGCGGCCCGCTGGATGCGCGCCCATGCGGGGGAATACCGCCTGGACCCCGCCCATCTCGGGGCGCTGGGCGACTCGGCGGGCGGGCATCTGGCCCTGATCTTGGGGACGCGCGACACCCGGAGCGGCGCCGACCCGGCCCAAGCGGCCCAGAGCAGCCGCGCCCAGTGCGTCGTGGACTTTTACGGGCCGTCGGACCTGACGATCGCCGCGGCGGCTGTGCCCCAGACTGGCGCCCAGAAATATGTCGCCCAGGTCCTGCACGACCTCCTGGGAGGGACGCTCCAAGAGGCCCCCACCCTAGCGCGGGCGGCCTCCCCGCTCTTTTCGGTGGATTCGAAGTCGGCCCCGACGCTCATCATCACCGGCACAGACGATCCGCTGGTGCCACCCATCCAGTCCGAGCGCATGGCCGACGCCCTGCGCGCGGCGGGTGTCGAGACGACTCTGGCCGTGATGTATAAGCAGGGACACGCGTTTCTGAACCCCGGCGACCCGCAGACCTACGGCGCGATGGCAGTGGAGTGGCTCACCCGCCACTTGAAGCCTTGACGTACAAATCACTCCTTAAATCGCTTCTTAGATCGCCCTTTAGATTGCTTCCAATCGTGCTGCTCCTTGCCGCGCCGGCCACGCTCTCCCCGGCACGGGCCAACAGTGGCACGGTGACTTCCCTCAGCGGGGACGCCTGGAAGGTCGCGCCGCTGGCCGAAGTCGCCGCGCCGGGCGAGCAAGTCTCAATGCCGGGCTACAACGACCGCGCCTGGGTCGGCGCCCAGGTGCCGGGGACCGTCTTCGGCTCCTACGTCCGTGCTGGCCTGGAAAAAGAGCCGACCTACGGCGACAATATCTACAAAGTAGACAAGGCGAAGTACGACCGCGACTATTGGTATCGGACCGAGTTTGTGGTTCCTACCGGGGACCGAACCGGAAAAGTCTGGCTCAACTTCGACGGCGTCAACCGGGACGCGGATGTTTTCGTGAACGGCAAAAGCGTCGGCGGGATGCGCGGGTTCATGCAGCGGGGCCGCTTCGATATCACTACTCTCGTCCACATCGGGGGCCGGAACGGGCTGGCGGTGCTGGACCATCTTCCCCAGGGCGGGGCAAACTCGGCCTCGCCGTCGTTCATTTGCAGCGGAGGCTGGGACTGGATGCCGCGCGTCCCCGGCCTGAACATGGGCATCTATAAAGATGTCTATCTCAGCCGCACAAGCGACGTCTCGCTGGCAGATCCATGGGTGAGGACGGTTCTACTTTCGCGTGCCCGCGCCGACCTATCCGTCCAAGTCCAGCTCGCAGATTCCTCGGCCGCGCCGGTGATGGGCGTGCTGTCCGGCGTGATCCAGCCCGGCGGTATCACGTTCTCGCGGGCCATCACGCTCGGCCCCGGCGAGTCGCGGATTGTGACGCTGGACGCGGCGGCGGTCCCCGCCCTCCGGGTCCGAAACCCGCGCCTCTGGTGGCCCAACGGCTACGGCGATCCGAGCCTTTACACCTGCCACCTGGCGTTCCGGGTCGGCGGGGCCGTTTCGGACGCCAAAACCGTGCGCTTCGGTATCCGCAAATATGCGTATGACACGGATGGCGGCGTCCTGCACTTCCACGTCAACGGCGTCCGCGTCTTCCCCAAGGGGGGGAACTGGGGCATGGCGGAGTTCATGCTGCGCTGCCACGGCACGGACTACGACACGAGGCTGCGTTTCCACCGAGAGATGCACCTCAACATGATCCGCAACTGGATGGGCATGACGGCGGACGAGGCGTTTTACGACGCCTGTGACCGCACCGGCATGATGGTCTGGGACGAGTTCTGGCTCAATTCCGGCGGCGGCCTGCCCTCCGATGTCCACGTCTTCCGGGCCAACGCCATCGAGAAGATCAAGCAGGTCCGCAGCCACCCCTGCGTCGCGCTCTGGTGCGGGGAGAACGAGGGCGACCCCGCCCCCCCACTCAACGACTGGCTGCGGGCGGACCTCCTGGCCTACGACGGCGGGGACCGGCGCTACCAGCCGAACTCCCACGCGGGCGATCTGAGCGGCAGCGGGCCTTGGCGTAATCTGGGCTTGAAGCAATACTTCCGCAACGTGGGGAACGGCTCAAACATCGGCGACTACGGCATGCGGAGCGAAATTGGCACGGCGACGGTGCCGGCACTTTCCAGCGTGAAGCGGTTCCTGCCGCTCGCCGACCTGTGGCCGCGTAATGCGCTCTGGGTGCAGCACTTCCTGGGTCCCACGGCCACGAACGCCGGGCCGGACGGCTACAACGGCGACCTAGAGGCCCGCTACGGGCAAGCAGGCAGCGCCGCCGACTACTGCGCCAAGGCCCAGCTGCTCAATCAAGAGACGATGAAGGCGATCTACGAGGGCTGGCTCGACCACATCGGTTCGGGCGCATCAGGCGTTTTAATCTGGATGAGCCAGTCGGCATATCCGTCCTTCGTCTGGCAGACCTACGACTATTATTACGGCCTGACCGGGGCGTACTGGGGCGCGCGGGCGGCCTGCGAGCCGGCCCACATCTACTGGAACGCCGACGACGACCGCATCCGCGTTGTCAACACGAGCCTGCGCTCTTTCCCAGCCCTACGCGCCGAGGCGTGGATCTACAACATGGATGGCTCCCAGAAGCTGCACGTCGCCGGGGGGGTCGCTTCCCGGCCCGGCACGGCGGTGGACTGCTTCATGCTGCACTACCCCCTCGGGCTTTCGGCGACCCACTTCCTCAAGCTGCGTTTGACGGACGCAGCCGGGGCGGTGGTCTCGGAGAACTTCTATTGGCGCGGGACGAAGTACCAGCGCTACGCGGCGTTGAACGACCTGAAGCGGGTGAAGCTCAGGGCCTCATCCCGGCTGACGACCGCTGGTGGGATGGACACGCTGCGCGCCGACATCACCAACCCCGCCGGCTCGGGCGTGGTGGCCTTTGCGGTCCAGGCCACGGCCGTGCGGGGCCAGGCGGACACGGCGATATTACCGGCGTTCGTGAGCGACGGCGATTTTTCGCTCTTGCCGGGCGAGACCAAGCACCTCACGCTCCAATTCGCCCATGCCCAGGCGGGGAAGGGGCCGCCCCGACTGGCGGTGGACTGCTGGAATAACGCGCCCAAGTTCCGCCCGGCCGTGGACACAGGCGACCTCGCTTTGGACCGGCCCGCGTCGGCCTCCTCGACCGATCCCGACGGGAACGGGCCGGACGCCGCCGTGGACGGCGAATCGACGACCCGATGGTCGTCGGCCTTGGGCAGCGACCCGCAGTGGCTCCGCATAGACCTGGGTAAGGTTGAACCCATCAGCCGGGTCGAGCTGCTCTGGGAGACGGCCTACGCGAAGAGCTACCAGATCCAGGTCTCGGACGACGGCGTGCACTGGACGGACATCTACCGGACCGTCGCGGGACACGGCGGCGCTGAGGACCTCCCCGACCTGAGCGGGCACGGGCGCTATGTGCGACTGTACGGGACGCAGCGAGGCACGCAATGGGGCTACTCGCTGTACGAGTTCAAAGTCTACGGGCCGCAGGCCACACGCTAGAAAAAGGGCAACGCAATGGCGCGGTCAGAAACCGAAGTGATCGAAGGAACTTCCGAGGGAGCGCTCCGGCGCGAAGAAAACACCAAGGGTGGGGCGCGCGCGCGCGCCCTGCTCATCGGCGCGCTGGGGGCAGCGGCGACCGCCTTCCTGGTGACCTGGGCGGAGATGGTGCTCCAGACCATTAAGATCGGGTACTTGCAGTTCCCACCCGCCGCTCTGGGCATCCTGCTGCTCGCCGTCGCCCTGAGCCGAGGTGCGGCGCGCATGGCCCGGCGCTGGGACCTGACCTCGTCGGACCTCCTGGTCATCTACTGCATGTGCCTGGTAGGGGCGATGACCGCCTCACACGGCCTGGTGGAGAAGATGGTGCCAGCCCTCGTTTATCCCCACTACGCCGCCAATAACACGAACGGCTGGCACGGGACGTTTGACCGGTTCCTCCACCCCGGCCTCGTCCCCTACAACACCGCAGATGGGAACGCGCAGCCGGTCGTGGACGGCTACTACAAGAAGCTGCACGCGGGCGAGGGGCTGCCGTGGAGCCTGTGGCTGACACCGGTTCTAAGCTGGGGGCTGCTGTCTTTCCTGGTTCTGTTCGCCTTCCTGTGCCTGACGGCCATCCTTCGCAAGCAATGGGTGGACTCGGAGAAGCTGGCCTTTCCACTAGCGCAACTGCCGCTGGAGATCGCAGGGGATCAGGACCGGCCCGCCTTCTTCCGCAACCGGGTGATGTGGCTCGGTGCCCTCTTGCCAATCGCCATTTACACGGTCAAGTGGCTGCACCAAGTCTACCCGTCCGTCCCGGATGTCACGATCCAGTGGAACCTGAGCGATTATGTGACCAACCCGCCCTGGAACTCGGTGGCATGGAGCGTCATGTTCATCCTCTCGTTCGCGGCCATCGGGTTCTTCTTTTTGCTGCCGACCGATGTCTTGTTCTCGATTTGGTTCTTCTTCCTGCTGTCACGGGTCGAGCACGTCTTGATGGTGGCCTACAACCAGCCGACGCCTGGTATGCCCGCCTACCCGCCCGCGTTGTTCATTGGTTACCAGACGATCGGGGCTTATTTCGTCCTGACCGGATACTTCTTCTGGGTCGCCCGCCCGCACCTACGCCGGGTCTGGGCGGCGGCATTGGGGCGCGAGAAGGCCGATGACGCCGACGAGATATTGCCTTACCGGGTGGCAGTGTGGGGCCTGCTCGGCAGCATCCTGGCGTCGGCGGCCTGGCTGTGTATCAATGGCATGTCGCTCTGGCTGGCCCTGTTCGAGCTGATCGTCTGCATCTTCGTGATCGCCGTGGTCATGGCGCGCTCGACGGCGGAGGCGGGCATGCTGATGACCGAAACGACGTTCCGGCCCATTGATCTGTACCGGATGGTGGCCCCGGTCCACGCGCTCGGCGGGTCGAACCTGACGATGCTGGCCTTCTTTGACAACTTGTTCCTGCGCGATCAGCGTGGGCTGCTGCTGACGGGAATGCTGGACGCCGCCCGGATCTCGGACGGGACGCGGGTCCGCCGCCGCTCCTTTGCGGGCGTTCTGGCGCTGGGCGTCGTGATCGCCTTTGCCGTCGCCGTCCCGCTGAATATCTACTTGCCCTACCACCTGGGCGCGAACGGGCATATGGACTTCTGGATGGAGCAGGGCAGCCCCGGCTTGACTCTGACCGACTACGGGCAGTATTTCAAGGGCAATGCCCTGCTGCCCAATGGCGCATCCTGGCAGATGCCGACCTTTTTCGGCGTGGGCATCATCATGACAGTGTTCCTGACGGTCATGCGGACGGCCTTCTTCTGGTGGCCCCTGCACCCACTGGGGTACGCGCTTTCCGGCTCGTGGAGCACGATCCAGTTCTGGTTCCCCTGCTTGCTGGCCTGGACCTTCAAGTCCATCATCCTGCGCTACGGCGGTATGAAGTTCTACGGCCAGGCCCGCCCGTTCTTCCTGGGGCTGGTGCTGGGCGAGTTCGGCATCGCGGTCTTCTTCGTGCTGCTGAACGCAGTCTCGCACCAGATCTCGCCCGACCACACGATCCCCGCGCCGCCGTTCCCATGGGGGTAGGATCACTTCCCCTCCGACCCCATCGCCCCCTGCGCGTCATAGGGCGTGTCGCCGCTCTGGCTGTTTGCCCAGCCGTCGTTCTCCAAGCTATTCGCCGCGTCCGGGTCGCGGCTTCCGGGCGTCAGGCCAGGGTCACTGCGGTTGTCCGCGGTCGGGGCAGCGGCCGGGTCCATCACATCGAGCGAGCCAGGGAGGGGCGGCGTCCCACCCTCGTCCATTTTGAGCGGCTCCTGCTCCCCGCGAATCTCGGCCTCTACAGTATCATCGCCGACCTGGTTCACGTCCATCGGGTTCGTGCGGCTATCCACCATTCATGCGGCCTCCCATCAGATTAATGGTCTTCCCTTACCCGCTCCAGCGTCCCGGTGAACCACGCCGGTGCTTCACGCCGGTGCTTCACGCCGGGCCGGGCGGCGGTATTCTGCGAACAACACCTGGAGAGGGAGAAAGCACGGCACATGGAGACATCATAAAGGATGCGGATTGGGGGGAGGACGCGGTGGCCTGACGACGGACGACGCGGCCCAGCCGGCGACCGCGGACGATACGACCGGCGGCCGGGCCACGGGGCTGCAGCGGATCCTCTCCCGGCTCACGAGTTCGCCACCCTCCCCTCGGAGGGAAGGGTTTCGAATTGTTAGGAACACATTGCCCGAAACAGCCCCTGCCTCTTAACAAGAGGCAGGGGCTTTCTTATGTTCCGAAACCCTTCCC
>JANLUQ010000071.1:0-4697 GCA_031363565.1 Armatimonadota bacterium
CGGCCGTTATCGGCGACGCAGCCGTTCGGGACCTGGTCGGAGAGGTTGCCCCAGACCCACCAGTCGCCGCTGATGGGCTGCTGCCGACCGGTGAAGGTCGGGCCGCCGTGTGCCTCACCGTTCATGTAGGACAGCAGGGTCGCGCCCCAGGCTTTCGAGGGCGCGACGAGCATCGAGGACCCCATCTCACCGATCCAGACCGGGGCGACGTTCTCGGTCACGAGCCAGCCCCAGGTCTTGTTCATGCGGGCGACGTAGTCCGGACCGGACTCGGCACCGGGGTAGCCGCCGATCTCTTTGGGATATTCATGGACGGAGTAGACCAGCTTCGACGGGTCGCGCAGGGCGACCGGCGAGGTTCGGACGACCGACAGGTCGCCCTCGTAGGCATTGATCTTGTAGTTGATGACCGACTCGCAGATGATGAGCGCGTCGGGGTTGACGGCAAGGACGGCGTCGCCGACCTCCTGGTACATGGCGCGGATGTCGGTCGGGCCGCCGCCGCCCCAGAGCGCAGGAGTTGCGGTGTGGGCGCATGGCTCGTTGCGGAGGTCGAAGCCGATCACCGTCCGGTTCTTCGCCCAGTGATGCGCGAACGTCACCCAATCCTGTTTAAACCTCGCCGCGCTGACCGTTCCCTTGTCCTCGCCTCCGTCCGTACCGTCGGTGCCTGGCCCGGTGTCGAACCACAGGCCGTTCGACTGCTGGGCGGCATTGCTCCAGTTGGCGGGCGTGGCCTCGTTGTTATGGTTGTCGAAGATCACCTTCAGTCCGGCCTTGCCGCAGGCCGCAACGAACTCATCTAGTTGCGCCATTCCTGCGGGGTCGTCCAGGGTCTTATCGATCCATTGCACCCGCGCGCAGTTGAAGCCCGCCGCTTTCATGGCGGCGACATGGCCCGCAATGCCGTGGAACGGCCCGACCAGCTCCAGCCGTCCGCCGACCACGTTCAGGCCGGGCGCCCCGACGCTCGCGATGCGGACGGGAACGCCGTCTGGGCCGACGATCTGGCTGCCTCGAACGTGGAGGAAACCGGCCGGGAGCAGGGCTGGGGCGAGCACCGGCGGGGCAGCACCGAGGCGGCACGATGCCAGCAGGCACAGGGCGGCGGCGAGTGAACAGAGTTGCTTGTTGATCTGCATGGTTTTTCTCTGCGGAACGAGGAAGGACGAGATTGGACGAGCCGAATTGGATGAGCCGAGCGGTTGAAAACCACTTGATAGAAGAAGCGTCCTGCGGGTGGGAATACAGATTCAGGATGCACCGCACCCCCATCACATCCTGCTCTGTGTCCAAAGGACACCTTTCCTAGCGAGTGGTTTTCAACCACTCGTGCTCGTGTCCGCCGCGAGCAGCTCGCGGAACGCTCTGCCTGCCCAGCTCTCATACGCGCCGCGCCGGGTCAGGCGGTGCAGGGGGCGGCGCAGGGACAAATCGGACAGTGGCAGGAGGACCAGGCGGCCCATTTCCAGTTCCAAACTGAGGGCCAGGCGGGAAACGATGGCCAGTCCCGCACCGGCGGTGACGGCGCGCTTGATGGCTTCCGTGCTGCCGAGCGACATGAGAGGGGTGACGGCCAGGCCTAGGTCCGCCAGGGCGCGTTCCAAGACGGCGCGCGTCCCCGATCCCGGCTCGCGTAGGATCAGCGGTTCTTGGAGAAGCCGGGCGGCAGGGATGGGGCCGAGTGCGAGAAGCGGGTGGCCCGGCGGGGCGATGGCGACCAGCTCATCGTGGGCGAAGACTGCCGCGTCGAGGTCAGGGTCGTCGGCGAAGCCTTCGGTCAGGGCGAGGTCGAGTCTGCCGCCCAGAAGCATCCCCTGGATGTTCTCGGTGTTTCCGATCTCCAGCGTCAGGGCGATTTGGGGGAAGCGGCGGCTGTAGTCCGCCAGCAATTCCGGCATTAAGTAGGCCCCGACCGTGAGGCTTGCCCCGATGGTCAGCGCGCCCCGCGCCAGCCCTTGAAGTTCCCCCATCGCCTGCTCGGCCTCGCGCTCCAGCGCAGACAGGCGGCGGGCGTAGCCGAGCAGCAGGTGACCGGCATCGGTCAGGCGAACGCCTTTGGGCAAGCGGTCGAAGAGCCTGGCCCGTAGGGACGCTTCGAAGACGGCGAGCTGCTTGGAGACGGCGGGCTGGCTGATACAGAGCCGGTCTGCGCCCCGGCTGACACTGCCCTCCTCGGCGACGGCGAGGAAGATCATCAGGTGATTGTAGTTCATAGGTAATTCGTAAGATGCGGGGTGGGTTCACCTCTTCTGTATCAGCAGTACGCTGACCAGCAGGCCCAGGGCGCCCACGATGCGCCAGGGGTTCAGCGGCACGCGCGGGACGCCGAGCCAGCCGAGCGAGTCCAGGGCCAGCGCGGCAGTGAGCTGGCCGCCCACGGCGCAGGCGATGACCACGGTGGCCCCCACGCGCGGCAGGCCCACGACCGAGAGCGTCACATAGAAGGCTCCGAATAGGCCGCCGATCCATATCCACCAGGGATTGCCGCCCAGCCCCGTGAGGCGCCCACGCCCGAGCAGCCCCGCCGAAGCTGCCAAAGCCAGCAGGACGGCCCCGACCAGGAACGAGATCAGGGCGCTCAGGATAGGGGAGCCGACCACCTCGCGCAGCCGCGCGTTCGCGGCGGACTGCAAGGTCAGCCCGGACCCGGCTAGAATAAGAAGGAGCACGAGTAGGATTTGCACGGGGGCAGTATACCCCGTTTAGGAGCAGCAACCGGCACTGGCAGACCACCCCAATAACCGGGGCGCGGCCAGCTTCCAGTGCCGGTACCCTTCCCAGCGCAGGAATCCGGCGGTCCACCGTCGAACAGAACATTGCCTGCCCGCCTGCATCCGCCGCGCCGAACGGAGAACACCGCCCTTGAACGAGGCTGCGCCACCTGTCCGCGAAGTCGCCCGTCCTGAGCTTGGCGAATCTCCGCCCCGGCCTGCCCCGATGTGGCGGGCGATCTTGATTGGGCTGGCGCTCATACCCCTCTCTACCTACTACGGTAACTACGCCTATGTCGTCGTCCAGGCCATGCTTTGGGGGCAGACATCGCTGCTGCGCGGGCCGGTCTTCCTGCTGTTCGTGCTGACGCTGGCCAACCTCCTCTTCTGCCGGATGACGCGGCGCGTGGGCCTGCGGCCCTCGGAGATGCTGGTCGTCTACTCCATGGTCGCCATCTCGGTCTGCGTCTCGGGCTTCGGGCAGGTGCAGTGGCTGGTCAACATCCTGCCCGCTGGGGACCACTTCGCCAACCAGGCCAACCACTACGACCAGTTCCTCTTTAATCTGCCGCCTTACCTTGTCCCGCACGACCCCCAGGTCATCCAGGACTTCTACCGGGGCGGCAAGAGCATGTACCGCCCGGATATTCTGCGGGACTGGGCGACGCCGGTCCTGGTCTGGTCCGCCTTCCTATTCGTGCTGTGCTGGGTGACATTGTGCCTGACCTCGCTCTTCCGGCGGCAGTGGACCGACGACGAGAAGCTGACCTTCCCTCTGGTCCACCTGCCCCTTCAGATGGCGGGGGCGGCGGGCCGGACGCCCTTTTATTCCAATCGCCTGATGTGGGGCGGGTTCCTGCTGGCGGGCGGGCTGGAGTCCATCAACTACATCAACTTCTTCTTCCCAGCCTTCCCGCACGTCCCCCTCAAGCCGAACGACTGGCACATGGAGACCTCCATCGTCGTCCACCCGTGGAGCAGCGTGGGGACACTGACGCTGGCCTTCTACCCATTCGCCATCGGGATCGCCTTCCTGCTCTCGCGCGAGGTGGCCTTCTCCTGCTGGTTCTTTTACCTGCTGACGCGCATCGAGAACGTCGCGGCGGCGGCTTTTGGTTTAAACGAGGGCGGCGGGACCGGGCTGCACGCCAAGGCGCCGTTTCTGGGCGAGCAGGGCGTCGGGGCGTTTCTGGCCCTGGGCTTGTTCCTGCTCTGGCGCGCGAAGGGGCCACTCGCCCTGGCCCTCCGGTCGGCCTGGGATGCCCGGCTGGCGGCCCAGGCGGACGACCCCTACGCGCCGCTCTCCCCGCGTGTCGCCTTGTGGAGCGGCTTGGCCGGGCTTGTTATGCTGACGGTATTCTTGACGACGATCGGCCTGCCTTTGGGGGTCGTGCTGGCCTTCTGGGCGGTTTATTTCCTGTTCCTGATCGTCCTGACGCGCATCTTCGCCGAGGCCGGGGCGGGCTGGGCCTGGGGGCCGATGGTGAACGTCCACACCGTCGTCCTGGACGTGGTCGGCGTCAGCGGCATGGGGGCGCGGTCTCTGACCGTCTTCGGCTATCTGGACTGGTTCGACAACGAGTTTCGGGACTCGGCCATGCCGCACCAATTGGAGGCGATGAAGATGGGACGCGAGACGGATACGCCGCGCCGTCAGCTCTTCTACGCCCTGCTGCTTGCCGCCGCCGTCTCGGGCCTCATCGCCTTCTGGGCCTACCTGCACATGTATTATGAGTTCGGCGCGGCCTCGGCCAAGGTCCGGCCCGCCCTGCAAGGGCTGGGCCTGGGGCATTTGAAGGAGATCGCGAACTGGATCAAAAGTCCTACCCCCGCCGACCCCAACTCGCTGCGGGCCATGGCCGCGGGCGGCATCATCGTGCTGGCCCTAGCCGCTCTGCGGCAGACTTTCGTCTGGTGCCCCTTCCACCCCATCGGTTACGCACTCGCCGGGACCGCCTCGATGGAGTACATGTGGTGCCCATT
>JANLUQ010000629.1:0-3035 GCA_031363565.1 Armatimonadota bacterium
GTGGTGTTTTTGGGGGTGGGGCGCGTTCAACTGGGGGTGGCTGTTTTTTTTGGGGTCGGCGGGGAGCATGCGGCGCCCGGCCCTTCCCTGGAACGCAAACCAAGCCTCTTCAGGTATTATGATTCTGTTAGGTATCATAACAGCTGGGGCACTCTCGCCCCCTTCCGCGCATAAGTCAACCCCCTATGAACAAGATATACACCACCGTATTTCGCCTGCTCCTCGTTTTTCTCCTGTTCGCCCCGCCCGCGATGCCCGCCGCGCACGCCGCCCCGCCCCCTGTCGTCCTTCGGTTCCGGTATTGGGGCGATTTCAAAGAGATCGCAATCATCCAGAAGACTATTGACGCCTTCGAGGCGGCCCACCCAGGCGTCACCGTCCACGGCGAGCGCGTGACATCGAGCGGGGACGAGTATGTGCAGAAGCTCCTGATGGAGCAGGCGGCGGGGCTGACCCCCGACGTCATCTTCTGCGGCGACAACTACGCCGCCTTCGCCGGCCAGGGAATGCTGCTGGACCTGAAGCCCTGGGTGCGGCGTGACCCGTCCGTCAAGCTCTCCGCGTACTACCCGAAGCTCATCCGCGCATTTAGCAGCGGGGACAAGAGCACGGACAAGCTGTACGCCCTGCCACGCGATATCGCCCCGATCGGGCTGGTCTATTACAATAAGACACTGTTCGACCAGGCCAAGCTACCGTACCCGGACGGGTCGTGGCAGTGGGACTACCAGCCGCACCCTGAGCGCGGCAACAAGGACTTTCTGAATGTCGCGCAGAAGCTCACCAGCCGTGCCGCGAATGGCGGCGATACCGTCTACGGCTACTCAGCGGGCGACAACAGTTGGACGATGGACAACTTCATCTACTCGTCGGGCGCATCGGTCGTGGACGACGTCTTCCATCCGACCAAGCTTTTGTATAATGACCCGCGCGTGGTCCATGCGATCCAGCTCACGCAGGACCTGATGGGCAAGTACAACGTTTCCCCCTCTGCCATCGAGTTGGCCTCGTCGGGCGTCGGCTCGCACGAGCTGTTCGCGCAGGGGAAGATCGCGATGTATGTCAGTGGCATCTGGGAGGTGCCGCGCTTCCGCACCGAGATCAGTGACTTCGACTGGGACATCGCGCCCTTTCCCGCCGGTCCAACCGGCCAGCGCGGCGTCCAGACCGGCTGGTCCGGCTATGCCATCGGGGCCTCGAGCCGGCACAAGCAGGAGTCGTGGGATCTGGTCAAGTATTTGGCCGGGCCGGTGGGCCTGAGCAACCTGGCGAAAAGCGGCCTCGCCCAGCCCGCCCTCGCTCGCCTCGCGAACTCCCCGCTGTGGCTGGACAACGAGCGCCCGCGGAACCGCAAGCTGACCATCGAGGAGGTCCCGTACATCCACTTCCAGGTCCTCAGCCCCAAGTGGATCGAAATCAGCGCGATCATCACGCCCAAACTGCAGCTGGTCTGGAACAGCACCCTGACGGCGGACGAGGCCGTCAAGCAGCTCATGCCCCCGGCCCAGGCCAAACTCGACGAGCTGAACCATCCGCCGTTCCATCCCAAGCTGAACTGGGGCCTCGGCGTCGTCGGGATGGTCCTGGTCACACTCCTGATCGCCGCCTGGGTGTGGCAAGGGGCGCGTAAGGACCTACGGGCGGGCCGTAAGATCGGATCGCGGGAGGAGGCGCGAGCGGGTTTCCTGTTCATCTCGCCCTGGCTGATCGGCGCGGTCGTCTTCCTGCTCGGGCCGATGCTGGTCTCGCTCCTGCTGGCCTTCTCGTCGTGGGATATGATCGGGCCGGCCCGCTGGGTGGGCCTGGGCAACTTCGCCGAGATGGCCGGCGACGACCGGTTTTGGAAGAGCCTGCGGGCAACCCTGATCTACACCTTCTTCTCGGTCCCCCTCGGCGTCGCTGGGTCGCTGGGGCTGGCCCTGCTGCTGAACACCAAAATACGCGGCCAGCCTATCTTCCGGACTCTCTTCTACCTGCCCTCGGTGGCCTCGGTCGTCGCCGCGTCCTTGATCTGGCTGCGCCTGTTCAATCCGGAGAGTGGCCTGCTGAACCAGATTATGGGCGCCCTGCACCTGAACCCCGTCCTGCGCGCCCTGGGCCTGACCGACCCGACGAAGGGCTATGTCAACTGGCTCGGCTCGGAGAAGACCGCCCTGGGCAGCCTGATCGTGATGAGCTTGTGGGGCATCGGCGGCGGCATGGTGATCTATCTGGCCGGGCTGCAAGGCATCCCGCAGTCCTACTACGAGGCCGCCTCGCTCGACGGCGCGACGGTCTGGCAGCGATTCCGTCATGTGACCCTGCCGCTGCTGACACCGACGATCTTCTTCACGCTCATCATCGGCGTCATCGGCTCGTTCCAGGTCTTCACGCAGGGGTTTGTCATGACGCAGGGTGGGCCGAATAACGCGACCCTGTTCTACGTTCTGTACCTCTACGAGAACGCCTTCCAGTTCCTCAAGATGGGCTACGCCAGCGCCCTGGCCTGGGTGCTGTTCCTGATCATTCTGGGCTTCACCGCCCTGCAGATGCGGGCTTCGCGCTGGGTGCATTACGAGGGTGCAGAGGAGAAGTAAAGGCACACGGCGTAACGCGGTGTCTATCGGTATCAGAACAGAGCGATAACCGCTATCCGGCAATGGAGAGCAGCAAATGATGAGTAAGTGACCATCCTGCTGTACAAAGCCTTTCCCCGTTTCCGACGCCCGCAAGTCTTCTTCTGGGTCATGCTCGGCCTCCTGCTGGTGACTTCCATCGGCAGTATGCTGGTGCTGACGCCGCTTCAGGCGCATAATCAGGTTCAATCACATAATCAGGCGCAGGGCGGGAAGCAGGGCCTGCATGTCCCATAACGAGGCCCGTAACGATATGTCCCGTGACGGGGTCCATGACGAGTGGTTGAAAACCACTCGCTAGGAGAGGTGTCCTTCGGACAAAGGACACGATCCGTATGGGCCTCGGTTTCACGGGATGGGGTACGACGACATCCCTCTTCCCGTCCGCAGGACGCTTTTCCAAGCGAGTGGTTTTCAACC
>JANLUQ010000118.1:0-5351 GCA_031363565.1 Armatimonadota bacterium
AGGAAGGCGCGGGCGGCTTCGTGATCTACAGCGCCGGGCCGGACGGCAAGTACGACGGCGGCAAGCCAGGCGACAAGGCGGCCTCGAGTAACGTCCGGTCCCGGTATCCAGTGGTGCGGACGCCGGGGTAACAGGTAAGAGGGGCGCATGACCCCGGCCCTGAAGGGCCGGGCTCCGGGCATCGGTCGGGTATAACGATAGAAATGGGCCTGCAACACGACAACCCGAATGTGCCTCCCCAATTCCCGCTCCGAACGCAGCGCATGACGGCGGACGAAGCCAGATCCGTCATTGACCAATGGCAGAAGGAGCGTGTCGAGCAGACCGGCCTGACCGACCGGCCCGCCGTGCCGGACGTCGCCGAGGGCCTGGACATCCCTGTCGAGGAGGTCCAACGTCTCCTGGTCGAAGTCCGGGCGCAGCGGCTGGAAGGAGAACGCCGGTTGGCGCGTGAGCGGAAGCGGGCGAAGGCCATGGGCCGACTTGTCGAAGAAGAAGCCAGACTCACCGAGGTTCAGCAGCAGCGGGCGGAGGTGCGGCTCGCGAAAGCGGAGCTTCGTGGACAGGCCGATTCACGCCGAGAAGGTGCAGAAGACGAGGCGGTCCCGTGGGAGGTCTGGAAGACTACTCATACGCCCGCACAGTGGGTGGAAACCAAGCCGAAAATCTGGGAAGATGTGAACCAGCAGTCACCGCCGCATCTGACCTCGACAAGCACAAAAATTGGCATGGACCTCCTTTATCTCGTCTTGGGCCTGGTACTCTCGCTTCTTGCCTGCGTCGGCTGGATCTCTGGGCTTTTTGGGCCGTATTAACGCAATGACAAACAATAAACCCATCGGCGAGATCATCGAGGCGGGCACGACCGCCTTCATCGCGCAGTGCTTAGAAGTGCCGCGCGAGATCGTCCCACGCCTCTACGACCCGCCGCCCTTCGGCTCGTTCGTCAAGATCGGCAAGCCTTCGCCCGCCGGGAAGGCCGTGCCGACGCCCATCGGAACGCTTGGGGAAGAAGACCCGTTTGCGCTGCCGTTCGACGCGCCTACGCCCCGGTTTGTAAACACCGGGGCGGGACTGGCACCCGCCGTCTATGCCCTGGTCTACGGCGCGAACACGGCCTCGCTGGAGCCGAACCGCCGCCCCTCCGCCCTGGGGTTCGAGGATGAGGACGAAATGCGAAAGCGGCAGCCGCAGATCTTCGAGCTGCTGCGGACCGAGTTCTCGGGCCTGCTGATCGCCTACAGCGAGGGCGGCGACAAGCCACTGCGCCGGCACCTGCCGCCCCTGCCGCCGCGCATCCATAGCCGGGTCTATCCGTGTACGATGGAAGAAACGCAGGCTTTGACCGAGGACCTCTCGTTCCTGCGGTCTATTCTCCTGCCCTCGGGCGGCGCGCTGGCAGGGGTGCCTTCGGACGAGCTGGCGGCGGCTTGTCTGCGGCAGGCGCGCGAGTCGCACCCGGACGATCAGGCGTTCCTGCTGCGTGCGGGACAAACACTCGCGAAGTTCATGGCGAACGATTACGAGAGGCTGCAAGCGATTTTAAGGAACCTATTATGAAGTTGACAGTTGATACGGTGGCCTTGGTCCGGCGACTCCGAGCGGTTGAAAACCGCTCGCTAGGAGAGGCGTCCTTCGGACGGCAGAAACGGACTTCTTCCCACCCGAGGGGTGCTTCTTCTAGCGAGCGGTTTTCAACCGCTCGGCTTCTCGGCGTTCGGCTTCTCGGCGTTCGGCTTCTCGGCCTGTGGCTCGTGCTCTGTGCCGCATCTCTGCCTACAAACGCCCAAGTGTCCATAGACCGCGCCGCCGTCTACCAAAAGGCCTTGCCGTCGTATGCGGACGACGCCCGCCCGCTCCTGGCCGTCATGACCGTCGAGACGCGCGCCATCAGCGGCGCTCGGCTGCTGCGGTTCTCCTACATGAGTGCGAACGGTCAGCGCGTCCCTGCCCTCCTTTTCATGCCGATACGCGCCTCGGTGGCGCACCCCGTCTCCTGTTTGGTGCTTCTGCACGGGCTGGGCGGCAGCAAGGAGACTATGGCAGGGCTGGCCCTGTTCGCCGCTAAATCCGGGTATGCCTCGCTGGCGATTGATGAGTATGGGCAGGGGGAGCGCACGCCCGCCAAGCCGTCCGCACTGCCGCCCGCCGAGGAAGTGGCGATGACGGTGCATCAGTCGGCCCTCGATGTCCGGCGCGGCCTGGATTATTTAGCGACGCGGCCCGACATCAGCAAGTCGCACGTCGGCCTGGCCGGCATCTCGCTGGGGGCGATCATAGGCACCGTCGCGGCGGGCGTGGACCCGCGCATCAAGGCGACCGCGCTGATCTCCGGGGGCGGCGATTGGGGTCTGATCTTGAAGACGCTGTCTGCCAACCACACCGAAGTCGGCGGGCGCAGTACGGCGAACCTCAAGGGGATCGATTGGGACCAGATCAGCGTCCTGCTGGCCCCAGAAGACCCCTTGACCTTTGCCCCGCACATCGCGCCCCGCGCACTGCTGATGGTCGGGGGCCGCAAAGACACCACCATCGTCGTCCCCGCCCAGCAGGAGCTTTATGAGGCCGCCCGCGACCCGAAGGCTATCCAGTGGTTCGCCCAGTATGGGCACGTCCCGCCGCCGGAAGTCGTCTACCCAGCCCTGCAAAAGTTCTTCGCGGCGCGGTTGTGACCCGCACCTGACAGCGAAACGCCCCCGGCCTTTCTGGCCGGGGGCGTTTCTGCTCTTTTGTGTCTGCGATGGCTTACTGTCCCCCGCCCATGGCGGTGGACTTCGCATAGCCCGCCGGGATGGCGAAGGCCGAGGCGGGCAGAGGGGCCTTGGATACCGACACAACCGAGGTCGTGACCGTTGTGCTGCCGAGCGGGCTGCCGGTGACAGCGAGTATCGTCTTCAGCGGGAAGCCCTTGACCTTCTTGAGCAGGCTCTGGAAGACGGCGAACGGCCCCTGTCCACTCGCCGGCAGGGAGGGCTGGGGGAGGTCCTGGGCGGCCCAAATATCGCCCTGGATGACTGTGCCGGGCTGCGAGGCCAGTGTCGCCGACATCAGGTAGCGGCGGGAGGGATGGCCCTGGATCACCTTCTTCTGGCCGGTGTCCTTGACCGTGGCCGCGACTTGGCCCGTGCCCGCCCCGGACGGCGTCTGCATCGTCGAGTAGGTATGGCTGCGCCGGTTGATCACCGTCGTCTGGCTCGTCGCCGAGTCCGAAACATAAGTCATAGGGCCGACATCGGCGCGCGACTTGCCGCCACGCACATAGAAGGTCGTCACCTGCGGGGCGCCGCTGAGGAGCGGGTTGCCGGAGCGGCCCATCTTCGCCCGCTGCTCGGGCGTCATCGAGTCCATGTAGGCCTTGAGCTGCGGACTGTCAATGCGGAGCGTCTGCACCACTTTGAGGTCGGCGCGGGCGGCAGGGACGGCAATCGCTGCCAGTGCGGCCAGAGAGAGAATGGTCAACGGGGTCTTTGTCACTAGGGTATGCTCCTCGGTTTCTAACAGTCTCTTTACGACGCAGGAACGCCGCCGGTTCCCGCATCCCCGACCGGCGCGC
Source organism: Armatimonadota bacterium (assembly GCA_031363565.1). Lineage (GTDB taxonomy): Bacteria > Armatimonadota > Armatimonadia > Armatimonadales > Capsulimonadaceae > JANXMY01. The sequence goes on from JANLUQ010000118.1 coordinate 3,554, forward strand.
GGTACAGCAGGTCCAGGAGGCGCGGCGGCAGCAGGCGCATGGCGGCCATCGTCAGGGACGCTAGGCGCGGGAAGCGGATGATCGGCTGCCCGGCCCGCAGGCCGCCCAGAATCACCCGCGCGGCGTCCTCGGGTTCCATCAGCAGCGGCAAGCGGCCCATGCCCTCGGTCATGGGCGTGCGGATAAAGCCCGGCGCGACCGTCACCAATCGTATCCCCTGTTCCGCCCACGGCGCGCGCAGGCCGTCGCAAAGCTGCGACACGGCCGCCTTGCTGGCCGAGTAGCCCGCGCCTGCGCCGGGGAACGACCGGTCCGCCGACAGGCTGGACACGACACCCACCGTCGCCCCGCCCGGCTGCGCTTTGAGTATCGGCTGCAAGGCCTCCAGCCAGTGCGCCACGCCCAGGACGTTGACGGCCAGCATGGTCTCCAAAGTGTCTGCCGTGAACTCCTCGGCGTCCACCCCCAATCCAAGCCCCGCCGACAGGATCGCCGTCTCGATCCGCTGCCTGCGCAGCACGATCTGCGCCACGGCGGCCTGGATCGAAACCGGGTCGCGCACATCCGACACCAGGACGAGCGGTGCCCCGCCGAACATCACGACCTCGCGCGCCACGCGCGCGCCAGCCGCTCCTCACTCCGCCCGACCAGGGCGACGTGCTGGCCCACGCGCGCCAGGGCCAGCGCAAGCGAGCGCCCGATCCCGCTGGACGCGCCGACGACGAGGTATGTGGAGGAGGCGTTTTTCATTTGAGGCTCTGAACCGCTTTGTCGCCGGGAAATGCCTCTTTGGCGAGGGCCAGAAACTCGGCCCGCATGGAACCGAATTCGGTGTAAACCGTGTGGACGGAACGCCCTTGCCTGTCTTTCCGGGTGACAATCATCTGCTGGCAGTGGTAGCAGAGGATGACCTCGACGCACTCACGCCCGCGCCAGGCTCGGAACGCAACGCCGGGGTTGATCAGGCAAGTGACATCGTTCGGGCCTATAAAGGTGCGCGGGTCCCGCACTGCGCGCGTGAGTTTGGCAGCGAACGGCGGTCCGAGGGTCTGGCCCTGGAAGGTCAACAGATAATCCACGATTTCCTGGCCCGTTGTGCCGTCCTTCACCTGGTCCCCATCCCGGCTGTCGTCCAGCCGGAACGCCTCCACGCGCGTCGCGCCGTTCAGGACAAAAAGCGTCCGGGTGCCCAATTCCCGCTGCGGCTCGCGCACTAACCTGACAAGGCCGACGATAGCAAGCGCGAGGAAAACGCTCCCAAGCGGCAGAAGAAAGAACAGGACAATTTTGCGCTTGTGCGTCATGGGTCTACACGGGCTTTGCTTCGCTCAGAACGCGGTCGCGGATGAACCAGTGCAAGGAGTTAGGCGTGGCGACATCCACCCGCCGACCCAGCAGTTCTTCCAGGTCAAGGACAAGGCCCGCCGGGAACCAGGGGGACGGTTTCGGGCCGACATCCACCAGGATATCCACGTCGCTGTCCGGCCCGCCCTCGCCCCGGCTGACGGAGCCGAAGACGCGCACATTACAGGCCCCGTGTCGGTCAGCGATTCGCAGGATGTCCTCGCGCCTCTCTTGGAGCAGTTGCGTCACCTCTAGCGGAGCCTCAGATGTCACCATCAGTCATGCCTCCAGTTCCATTGTACCCCTACGGCAGCGAAGACCCGTCCCAGGTGTGTTCCGGGTCGGGGTAGAAGAACGTGCTGCCTGCTGCGCCCGTGGTAGCTTGGATGAACCATCCGCCGGGCACTTTGGCCCTCAGCACCGAGGGTGCCGCGGCGGCGAAAAACCCCTTCTC
>JANLUQ010000136.1:0-2028 GCA_031363565.1 Armatimonadota bacterium
GACGCCCACAGGGCGTCGTCCAGGCTGGTCCTGGTCATGGCCGTGTAACTCCGGAAGCTTCGAACACTCCCAGGGTCGCACGGCCAAAGACCAGATCAGAAGAGGGCTAGATGCCCGGGAACTCCGGTCACAGACCCTAGAACCGCGCTGTCGAACAGAACCCTAGCACGACCCAGAACGTCGTCGCGCGTTGCAGCCCTGGTCGCGTCAACGAGGAGGCGTTGCCACCGCAGGACATCGAGCGCGTGAGGATCGACGGAGGATACCCGCCCGCCGCTGACCGTCACCAGCGTCGCACCGCGCGGCCCCTTCTCGTTGATGTGACGGCCCTGGAGGTTACCGGGGAAGACGATCCAAGGATCGCGGAGCAATTCGGCCCGCGTATGGACATGGCCGAGCGCCCAATAGTCGTAACCCTTGCGCACCAGGTCACCGATCCCGCACGGCGCGTAGTTTAAATGGGCGCTGGAGCCGCAGGCGGTGTGCAGCAGGCCGATGTTGAACAAGCCGTCCACCGGGTCTGGATAGTGGAGTGCCAGGTTGGTCGTGGTGGCTGCGATCTCGAACCCTTGGCCATGCACGGCAACGGACGCGTTTTCTAGCAGACGGGTGCTGGGCTTGTCCGTCCCCATCAGTCCTGGGACGGGCACGCGGAGAGAGAGCACCTTCGCCGCGTCGTGGTTGCCGCTGATGGCGACGATCTCGATGCCATCCCGCAGCAGGCGGCCGAGCTGCTGCACAAGGAACTGGCCCGTGCGCCAATCCTTCCAGTTTCCGTCATAAAGATCGCCCGCGATCAGCACGAACTCGACCCGCTGCTTGAGAGCGAAGTCAACCATGTTGACCAGGGCGTCCCGCGTGGCCCGGCGGATGCGCTCAACGGGCGCCTCCGGGTCCAGGCCCTTTAGAGGGCTGTCCAGGGGCAGGTCGGCGGCGTGCAGGAAGCTGAAGCTGGACAAGGGTGCAGGCTACCCGGGATGACCATGCCGACCAAGGCCCAGCAGCCCTTCGCAGGCCGGCCAAGCGGCGCAGAGCCGAACCACACTCATGGTCGCGCGGCAGCCTGGGGCCATTCCACAATGCCGTGGTGGTGCAAGACGCAGAGGTGTGTCCGGCATGGATCTCTCCTGCGTTTCCGAGACGAACATCCGAGTGGGTCCAGACCCTAGCAGGACGGATCAGCCCTGAGAGCTTGTGCAAGGTTGCCGCGCATCGCCTGGATGACCAGTGCCCGGTCCCCAGGCGGCAGCTGCCCGATCGGCTCCGCGTCCCCCGCCTCGATCGTGGCGATCTTGGCCGAGCGCACCACGGAGGCCGCTGGTAGCCCCGCCGCACGGAGGTCGGAGACGGCCACGTCGCCCGGCCAGCCGCGGTGGGCGGCGCTGGTCACCATCAGCACCCAGAGCAGGTCCGGAGCGCCCGGGGCGTCTGGGACGGCCACGACCAGGGCTGGACGGCGCTGCTGCACGGGACGGTTGGTGTAGGGGAACGGGACCTTCACCAGATCCCACACCTCACAGCCCGGCATAGGCCTCGGCATCGGCCGGACTATCCCACTCGGAGAAGGTCCTGAACGGATCATCGGTCGCTTGGTCGGGTTGGACACGGGTTAGCACGACCCGGCCCGCCTCGATGGCGTAGGCGATCTCGTCGCCCTCGCGCAGGCGCAGCGCCGCCCGCACCGGTTGCGGGATCGTCGTCTGGGCCTTGCTGGTGAGCCGGCTGGTGATCATGCCAACATAGTAAGGAACTTCCTTACATTGATCAAGCGTCCCGGCACTCTGCAACTCCCCCTCCCCTTTTTGGGCCAGAGGTCCTCGATGTCGGAACTGTATCGCCAGTTTCCGTCCAGGCTGGGGCAGGCACGGGTTGGATGCCCTGGACCCCACTCCTGCGGCATATTTCTGAATACGACCGACGCAGTAGAACCGAGTCGGGAGAGGTCCCGATTCGGCGCTTATTCACAGCGTAGTCGATGTCTGTGAACAAGCACCGAAGAGGGACCCCGCTGGAAACGGGCCTGCTGCG
>JANLUQ010000211.1:0-6414 GCA_031363565.1 Armatimonadota bacterium
GGCCCGGCACTCATGGCCCGGCCAAAGCCCATGCATAACACGATCATCTCCAATAATGACAAGGTAGGGGCGATACGAAAAGATATGCATAACAACCAGTGCGACGATCAGGACCAGGTGGATGGCTGGGGCCAGGTGGACGGTCAGTGGAATGGTCAGGGGGCCGCCCTCCCGGACCTGCCCGGCATTCGCCTGACGCTGCCGCCGCTCAGTCGCAGCCCCGTCGGGACCGTCTACAAGGGCTGGGACAGCGTCCACCGCTGCGCGGTCGTCGTCAAGATGCAGCGTGGGGCGGCTGATACGGTCGCCGCCGACCGCTTCCGGCGCGAGGCCGCCGTCATGGCCCGCCTCCGCCACCCCAATATCGTCGCCCTGTATCGGTTCTATGAGGGCGATCCCTCTGCCCTTGTCATGGAATATGTGCCGGGCCGGACCCTGGCCGAGTTGGTCGAGGCGGGTGGGCCACTGGCCCCTGCCAGAGTGGCAGGCATCATCGAGGGCGTCGCCGCCGCTCTGGACCGCATCCACCTCGAAGGCATCGTTCACCGGGATGTCAAGCCCTCCAACATCCTGCTCCCCCCGCGCGGTGGGGCCAAGCTGACCGACTTCGGCGTTGCCCACACCGATGAGGGCACCCCTCTGACCGTTGTGGGAGATATTCTCGGCACCACCGAGTATGTCAGCCCCGAGCAGGTCCACGGCGAGACCACGCCTGATGCCCGCAGCGATGTGTATTCGCTGGCCGTCGTCGCCTACTTCGCCCTTGTCGGAATGCCGCCGTTCCCCGCTGCCGATAACAGCACGCAGGCGCAGCTCTCGGTCATGCACCGGCAGGTCTTCTCGCCTCCGCCGCCTATGCAGAGGCCGGGCTTGTCCGCCGAGCTGGAGGCCGCCGTGCTGTGCGGGCTTGCCAAAGCGCCAGATGCCCGCCCTGCCTCGGCGGGCCAGTTCGCCGCCGGCCTGCGCTCGGCTGTCGAGGTCGGGTCGGGGGTGCCGGAAGCGTCGGCCACGGCCGCCGCCACACGTCGAATGGCAAGCCTCGCCGGCGCGGTAGCGGGGGCAGCCCTGCTCCTCCTGGGCGGCCTCGCCGCCTGGAAGGCGGAGCAGCTGGGCCAGCCTGGTGGACCCTCCCCGCACCCATCCGGCCATGCTCCCGTGGCCGCCGCGCCGGTACGAGTTGCCGTGGCAGCCTCGCTTCAGGAGAGGCATCCGGCGCCCCGGCTCGTCCACAAGGCGCCTGTAACCGAACGTCCCCACTTTCGGCGGCATCCCAATGTCGTGGCCCGTGCCCCCAGCCTGCCCCAGCCTGCCGCGAAGCCGGTGCGGCCCCTCGTGGCAGCCGCCCCTGCGCCCGCCGTGCAGGAGCAAGCTTGGCTGTCCGTCTATGCCCGCCAGAACAGCGCCGCTGTGCCCGCCCGCACCGTCACCGTGGATGGTCGGCCCCTGCCGTCACTGGCGTCCGGCGGCTGGGTAACTTTGCCCGCCGGTAAGCACCTAGTCTCGTATGTCCCCGACCCCGGCAGCGGCTTCAGCCCGAACCCCGGCCTGTGGGTGACGCTTGCCCCCGGCGCGCATGTCACCCGGCAGATCTTGCTGCCCATCTCTCGCCGCCCTCTGGTGGCCGCCGCCCAATCATTGAAACCCGCCGCCGCCGAAGCGCCGAAACCCGCTGCCGCTGCCGAAGCGCCGAAACCCGCTGCCGCCTCCGCCGCTCATGACGGGGATAAGCCCTCGCTCGTGCGCGCCCCGGCACAGTGGGTGAAGGTGGACGGCCAGCCTGTCCTCGGCCTGGCCATGGACCAGTGGGCCACCCTGCCTGCTGGAAAGCATACCGTCACGCTCCAGCTCACGCCCGGCCTCGGCCTCGTCGCCAAGACCTGGGACATTGACCTGACGCCGCAGGGGCATCTCGACCAGAAAATCCCGCTGACTGCCGACTCCAAATAAAAGGCCGCCGCATAGGGTGCATTGAAATGCGTTCCCACACGGCGGCCTCTCCATTCTCGGCTCAGACCACCTCAGAGCACATGCGCGATGGCATATACGCCGTAGGCCGCACTGGAAACCATCAGCGTCAGCACTCCAGCGATATCCCATCTCTGCGCGATATGGCGGGCCAGACTCACCCAGCGGGTCGCCGTCGCAGTCGTTGCGCTCGTCTTCGCCGCCTGGATGGCGCTGCTGTTGTAGATGGCCTGCTGCATGGTCGTGTCTCCGATGTTCCGCCCGTCATTTCGTTGCTGGGTCTATTATGGGCCGCAAACTGGAGGGCGGGTGCGTCGGGAGTCACGGGCGGCCTGTGAACTTTGTCACAGGGAACGGGCGGCTGAACCCGCAGCAGCAAGAGCACAGAGCCTGCCTTCGCAGGTTCAGCCGTTCTGCCCCGACTTCCAGCGCTGGAAAGCAGCATCGGGCGATGAAACAGACACAAAAAGGGCGGCGCGGTGATCCGCGCCGCCCTCTTTACGACTGCTCTTTTTACGACTGTCCTCGCTTGGCTATGACTGATCCTGCGCCCGGGGCTGCTCGGCCGCAATGGCCCCTGCCATCAAACCCTGGTTTTTGGCCTCCACTTTCGCCGATTCAACGGCATCATGGGCGGCCGTCTGCGCGACTGTGGTGACCTTCTGGGTCAGATCCTGCGCAGCGGCCTGGACTTTGTCCGCAAGGTCGTCACGAGTCTTGCCCAGCAGCTTGTTCTCGTAGCCCGATTCGGGGACCGCGAAGCCCAGCCCTGCGCCGAAGACGATCGCCATCGCGCCGATCGCCAGAGGGTTCTCGTAAAGCGTCCTGCTAAACCAGCCCGCGCTGCGCGACGCCTGATCCGACACCTGGCTGCCCAGATTGACTGCGGCCACCTGGACATGGCCCGCCACAGTGCCCACCTTTTTGGCGGCATCCCCAGCAGCATCCGTGAGGCTGACCGGCGGCTGGTTAGCCGCCGCCTTGCTGCTGCGGAATAGCCAGATCAAGCTGGAAATGACGAGGATGGCCTGGAGCGGGTTACGCTGGAAGAGGAGCCACAAAGCCGATCCCGCACCTTGGACGCTGGTCGCGCTGGCCGTGCCGATCCTGCCGGCGGCGCTTCCGAGAACGCTCTTTGCGGCAGGGACAGCGGACTTGACCACGTCCAAAGCGTCCCCGGCGGCGGCCTTCGCTGTGGAAGCCTTGTCCGACACACTTTGCGCGAGGTCCTGGGCTTTCTCCTCAAGAGGGACCGGGTCAAGCGGGGCGTCTACTAAGAAGACCTCCCCCACCTCGATCGCGTCCTCGAGAGGGTCGAAAACCTCGATAATGACAACCTCAGTCTGTTCGGTGCTTGTCGCCCCAGAGCTGAGCGGCTCATGGTAATGCGGCTTGTTGTCTTTTCTGATCATGTCTGTCCTCCAGGGAATAAACTAGGCCGAGGCCGCCTGCCCGGAGCTTTTCAGGAACCGGGCGACCACGAAGCCGATGAGGGTGGCGATGCCGACGAAGGCGGCTGGCTGGAGGCGCGCAAAGTCCGCAGTATCCCGGATGACCTCGTCAATGTCTTTCTGCTGGGCCGCCGTACCGAAGTCAATCAGCTTCTGTGCCGCCTGCTCGATGTAGGGGCTGGCGAGTGATCCCAGACCTTTTCCGCGCAGGTCGTCGGCGCTCTGCCTGACGATTTGGGCGACATCAATAACGCCGGTCGCGATGTGGTCCTTCTGCTGGCTGAGGGCGGTCTTGACGTGCGCACTCAGCAGGTCCACGGCCTGGCCCACATACTGCTGGCCCTGCTGAACGACCTGCTGCGTCTGCTGCTTGACTTGATCCTTGACCTGATCGGTGAAAGGCGTGTCCGAACCGCCTGGGGCTGTATTCTGTGTCTCTGCCATTGCCAATTTTCTCCTGGGATTCCCTGTTGCCCGTTGATACCCTTAGAAGTATAAGGTCAAACGAATATACGGACCCTCGCATCTGGGAACCGCGGGCCTACAGTTTTTGTTAAATGAATTGACAACGATACGCTCATATGCAATACTAACGCCGTTGGGAAGTCACTTGCGGGGGAGAGAACAGACGATGGCTGTTGATTACAAAGATTACTACAAGATTTTGGGGCTGCCGAAGACGGCCACGGAGAAGGAGATCAAGGCGGCCTACCGAAATCTCGCCCGCCAGTTCCATCCGGATGTTAACCCCGGCGACAAGAGCGCGGAGGACAAGTTCAAGAACGTGGGCGAGGCCTACGAGGTCCTGTCTGACTCCGACAAGCGGGTGAAGTACGATCAGTTTGGCGATGAGTGGAAGTCGTACAGCCAAGGCGGCAGTCCCGGCCCGAGCGGTGCTCGAGGCGGCGTCCGGACGGAATACGACTTCGGGGGGGCAGGTGGCGGGGCGGGTATTGATGATTTCCTGTCCTCGCTGTTCGGCGGTGCGGCGGGCGGCGGTCAGGCAGGGGGGCCGTCGGGTGGCTTCGGCGGCTTCAGCAGCGGGCGGCCCGCAGCCCGGTCTGCCAGAGCCTCGTCCCAGGAGGTCGAGCAGACCGTCGAGATCAGCCTGGAGGAAGCCTATAAAGGCACCAGCAAGAACTTTACCGTCACCATCCCCGACACTTGTGCCCGCTGCGGCGGGGCCGGGGCAATCTCGTCCGGCAAAGGCAGGCCTTGCCCGATGTGCGCCGGCAGCGGCAAGGTCAAGGGCGGACGCAACATGTTCGGCAACAGCATTTGCCCGCAGTGCGGCGGGACCGGTGAGGCGACGGCGGTCTGCCCGGATTGCCACGGCGAAGGCGCCGTGTCCAAGCCGCGCAAGATTTCTGATGTCAAGATCCCCGCCGGCATCGCCGACGGTCAGCGCATCCGGCTGGCCGGACAGGGGGCGGGCGGCGGCGATCTGTTCCTGAAGATCAAAGTCAAGCTGAACTCGCAGTACGAGCGCACCGGCGACGATCTGCGGACGGATTTTGCCGTGTCTTACACGGTCGCCGCTCTGGGCGGCGAGGCTCCGGTGGAGACATTCACGGGCCGCAAGACGCTGAACGTCCCGCCCGGCACACAAAGTGGTCAGTCATTCCGCTTGACGGGGCAGGGGATGCCGAAGCTCAAGGGCGGTGGGGCGGGCGACCTGTATGCGCGGGTGAAGATGACTGTCCCCAAGGACCTGTCGCCGCGCGAGCGGGACCTGCTGACGGAGCTGGCAAAGCTGCGCTCGGACGGCGTAAAGGTGTAGGAGTCCCAATCCATGGCATTCGTGAAAGACAGAGACGAGCCGATCTATACGATCAGCATCGCCGCCAAGCTGGTTCGGCCCATGGTGCGGGCCGCAAGCGGCGGGGCTGAAGCCGCAAAGCCGATCCATGCCCAGACCTTGCGGATGTATGATCGGCTGGGACTGGTCAAGCCGCGCAAGGTCGGCAAGAACCGCTTCTATTCCGATCGGGACATCGAGCGGCTCCAGCAGATCCAGCATCTGACACAGGACATCAAGGTCAATCTCAGCGGCGTGGCCTACATCATCTCGCTCCTGGACCAGATGGGCCGGATGGAGATGCTGGGCGAGCAGCTGGAGGCCATGCTGCGCGAGGCGGAGCAGCAGGCCGGGCAGATCGAGATGAAACGCTCCGCCACAAGAACAGAGACCGGGACGGGCACCGACGCAGACGAGGAGTAATCCCCATGTTTGAAAAATTCACTGAGAAAGCGCGCGATCTGGTGCAGTCTGCCCAGGATATTCTGGTGCGCTACCAGCACACGCAGCTTGATACCGAGCATCTGCTGCTGGCGATGCTGGAACAGAACGAGGGCCTGGCCGTTCAGGTCCTGCAAAAGCTGAATGTGGACACCCGCGCGCTGGGACACGCGACCGAGGAGGCCTTGGCCCGCGCGCCCAAAGTCCAGTATGCCGATTCGGGCGCGCAGATCTACATCACGCCGCGTATCAAGAAGGTCTTCGACCTCGCTAAAGAAGAAGCCCAGCGGCTCCAAGACAGCTATATCGGCGTCGAGCACCTACTGCTGGGCCTGGTCAACGAGGGCGACGGCGGCGCGGCGCGTCTCTTGAAGCGGCAGAACGTGGACGAGGAAAAGCTGTACAAGGCCTTGCAGGCCGTCCGGGGCAATTCGCGCGTCACCGACGAAAACCCGGAAGAAAAGTACCGGATGCTGGAGCGCTTCTCGCGCGACCTGACCGCGCTGGCCCGCGAAGACAAGATAGACCCGGTCATCGGGCGCGACGAGGAGATCAAGCGGACCATCCAGATCCTGTCCCGGCGCACCAAGAACAACCCGGTCCTGATCGGCGACCCCGGCGTCGGCAAGACAGCCGTTGCCGAGGGCCTGGCCGTTCAGGTCCTGCAAAAGCTGAATGTGGACACCCGCGCGCTGGGACACGCGACCGAGGAGGCCTTGGCCCGCGCGCCCAAAGTCCAGTATGCCGATTCGGGCGCGC
>JANLUQ010000221.1:0-3764 GCA_031363565.1 Armatimonadota bacterium
ACGGCACACATCTGGAGCAATCCAAAATTCTCACCCGACGGGAAAACAATTTACTTTACCACGTACGATTATCAAGGCATTTGGTCATACTCGCTCATTTCGCGAAAGCTGAGGACAATTACGGACGACCCCCGTTCGGGATATGAGTTCACAATCTCACCGGACAAGCGCGTCGTACAGATTCGCGAGACCGGCTACAGCGGCGCTTATGGGACGGCGCGCGGCATCAAGCTGGGAACGAAATATTCACAGGTGATCGCGCGCTACGGCTACCAGGAAAACACCACCATCGCGGGCTCGATCATCAACATTGATTACAAAGACACTCTGCACTGCGGGTTCCAGTTCTTAGATCAGAAGCTCGTCGGGATCATCGTCGCGGCGCCGGATTAGCAAGTGACCCCTCATGGCGGACCGCAGTGATATAGATGAGGTGCGAACCCGGACGGACCTCGTTTCGGTCGTCGAGCGCTATGTGACGCTGAAGCGGGCAGGGCGGCAGCTCAAGGGGCTTTGCCCATTCCATCAGGAGAAGACGCCCTCGTTCGTGGTCAGCCCGGAGATCGGCTACTGGAAGTGCTTTGGGTCTTGCGGTGAGGGCGGCGATGTCTTCAAGTTCGTCCAGAAGATCGAAAACTTGACCTTCCCCGAAGCACTGGAGCGTCTGGCCTTGCAGGCCGGCGTGACACTCACCAGTCGGCAGCCGCGCACGGGCGGGAGCGCGGGCGGGAGTGCAGGCGATGCCGCGCCGTCTGAGGCGGGGATCAAAGATCGCCTGCGGTTCATCAATGGTCTGGCCCTGCGCTTCTACCGCGATGTCCTGGCCCGGTCCCCCGTGGCGCGCGATTATTTGCAGGAACGCGGCCTGGCCCACGCCGCCCAGGAGAGCTTCCAGCTCGGCTTCGCCGCTGATGAGTGGGATGGACTGTGCCGCTTTCTGACCCGCAACGGTGTGAGCCTTGCGGATGCGGAAAAAGCGGGTCTGGTGACGGTCGGTGAGCGCGGCGCGTTCGACAAGCTGCGCGGGCGGCTGGTCTTCCCAATACTGGACGTGCATGAGCGCCCTATCGCTTTCGGCGGCCGCTTGATTGGGGAGGCGCGTCCTAACCAGCCTAAATACTGGAACTCGCCTGAAACCCCGCTTTTCTCCAAGGGCAAGGAGATGTACGGCCTGTGGCGGGCGCGCAAGGCCATTGCCGCCAAAGAACAGGCCGTGGTCGTCGAGGGTTACACAGATGTGATCGCCTGCCATCAGGCCGGCTTTGAAAACGTCGTCGCGACTCTTGGGACGTCGTTGACCGAGGAGCATGTACAGACATTGGCGCGGCTGGCCTCGGTCGTGTTGCTGGCTTTCGATGCTGACTCGGCAGGGCTAAAGGCGGCGGGCCGGGCGGCCCAGATATTCGAGGCGCAGGAAGTGGACGTGCGCGTCCTCGACATGCCCGAAGGCGAGGACCCGGATAGCCTGCTCAAAGCGGGCAAGCGCCGCGTCTTCGAAGAGGCGATGGAAAACGCGCTACCGCTGACCGAGTACCGCATCAAGCGGCTCATCCGTAAAGGGCCTGCCGAAACCGAGCGGGATCGGGTCGCGCTGTTCCGCAAGGCACTGCCGATTTTGGCCGCCGTGCCGAGCATTCTGGAGCGTGAGCAGTATGTCAAGCTGCTTGCGCCCTACCACCCGCAGTATGGGTCGGGTGCGGCCTTCGCCGAGGAACATATCCGGCAGGACGTCGCGGGCCATATGGCGGGGCAGGGGACTAACCAACAGGGCAGCCAGGCGGCGGCACCCTATGCCACGCGCCGCTACACGCCGGCACTGCCCGCCCCACCTTCGGGCGGCGGCGCGACTGAGCAGGCGGAACGGCACCTGCTCCGTGCCCTGGTAAGCGAAGACCCGGCCCTCGCGGGGCTGGCATTGTCGGCGATGACGGCGGCGGAGTTTGTCACTGAGCGGGCGCGGGCGCTGGCATCTTACCTCTACGATCACTACTTGCAGACAGGGACGCTTGACCCGAGAGAGGTCCTGGCCACCTTGGGGGACGATGTGCGCGCGGACCTACTCGCCGACTTGCTGATGAACAGCGGCGATGAGCCGCTGACACCCGAAGCGCTGGCAGGTGAGATCGAGCACCTGAAAGACCGTGCCAAAGAACAAGCGCTCTCGGGGTTGAAAGCGCGTATTTTAGATGGTACGGCGGATGGGGAGACGCTGCGGCGGTTCGCGCAGCTTCAGAGTGAGCTTAGAGGGACACCGAAGTCTCTCATGCCGCGCGAGGGGAAATAAACGTGCTGACGAAGGAAGCGAGCAATGTGGCTGCCCAGGCAGCAGTAGGCGAAGACGAGGTTGAAACGCACCAAAGGCGAGACGGTATGCCGCCGCCAGATGGCCGGATGATGGAGATGGGCGGGGACGGCATGGACGGCCGCACCGAAGGCTCAGGGCATCCACTCGATGATGTCTTGCAGTTCATGGATGAGGACGCCCCCATTGTGCGCCGGGCCGCCGAGATGGCGTCCGCCGCCTACGCCGAGGACGGACGGCCCTCCTCGGACGAGCCGGAGCTGACGGCGGACGATCTGGCGGCCCTGGAAGGGATGCCGCTCGACGATTCGGTGCGGATGTGGCTGCGCGAGGTCGGGCGAACGCACCTGCTGTCTTTGGAAGAGGAGATTCGTCTTGCCAAGCGGATCGAGCGCGGCGACCAGGAGGCCAAGGCGGTTCTGACACAGGCTAACCTCCGGCTGGTCGTCTCTATCGCCAAGCGTTACACCCTGCGCGGCATGTCCTTCCCCGATCTCATCCAGGAAGGCAACATCGGGCTGATCCGGGCAGTCGAGAAGTTCGACTACCGCAAAGGCTACAAGTTCAGCACCTACGCGACTTGGTGGATACGGCAGGCGATCACGCGGGCCATCGCCGACCAGGGGCGGACGATCCGCATTCCCGTCCATATGGTAGAGACCATCAATCGCCTGGTCAAGACCAGCAGCCACCTCCTCCAGACTTTGGGCCGTGAGGCGACCGTGGACGAGATCGCGGTCGAGATGGATCTCTCCGTGGAGCGCGTGACCGAGATCATCCGCATCGCCCCCGAACCCCTCTCCTTGGAGACGCCTATCGGCGAGCAGGAAGACAGCCGCCTGTCGGACTTTTTGCAAGACGAAGACTCCAAATCTCCCAATGACTCCGCGACATTCATGCTGCTGCGCGAGAAGATCGATGAGGCCCTCGGCGCCCTCACTGCCCGCGAGCGCGACGTGCTGAAGATGCGCTTCGGCCTGGACGACGGCTACCCGCACACTTTGGAAGAAGTAGGCCGCCATTTCCAGGTGACGCGCGAGCGCATCCGGCAGATCGAGGCGAAGGCGCTGAAAAAGCTGCGTCATCCTAGCAAATGCCGCCTGCGCGAGTATGTGGAGTAGAAGAAGAACGATGAGTGCCGTGGCGTTGCCCGCGCACCTCGGCGGCCAGCAGATCGTGCTGGATGCGTTCTATCCGCTAGAGCCGAACGCACTGCTTGCCGTAACCGTATTATCCGCGTAGGACGATGAAGAGCACGCAGAGTAGCTGCGGTTCTCCATACGGAATTTTGCCGCCGGTTATGGGGACGACGAGCCGGAATACTCGTTGGATGACATCACTGTAGCGCCTCTGGCGTAGGCCAGCGACGAGTTCAAGAACAGGCCCGCATTGATACTGCGCGTCATGCCCCGTTTCGGAGACTTGCTCGTCTGCGGTTTCAGCACTCAGTTAAGCCAGCAGG
>JANLUQ010000651.1:0-4445 GCA_031363565.1 Armatimonadota bacterium
AGGCAGGCTGCCCGTATGACAATGCCAAAGCCGAGAGCTTTTTTAAGACGCTCAAGAAAGAGGAGGTGTATCTCAGCCAGTATCACAACTTTGAGGAAGCGCGGACGAACCTCAGCGCCTTCCTGGACGATGTTTACAACGTCAAGCGACTGCATTCCAGCCTCGGCTACTTGCCGCCGACCGAGTTTGAGTCAGCCTTGACGAATTAATCTATACCAGCAAAAGTTGACTCTCGCCACTGGTACGGAAAATGGGGTTCAGTCCAATTGTTCTGTCATAAGGCCCTCCGGTCATGGAAGGCTCCAAAGAACACCAGTCAAACCCCCTTTGACCCACCCTTCCCTCCGAGGGGAGGGTCGGCACTTGTGCCGGGGAGAGGATCAGTGCAGGCCAGCCACATCGCGGTCCAAGCGGCGCAGCTCGCGGCGCATCTCGGACAGGCGGATGAGGGCGGGGTCACTCAGGATCAGGTCCCATTCCTCGGTGTCGTAACCGGCCAGCAACCGGGGTCGGTGGGGGCCGGTCTTTGTGGGAAGTGAAACGGCGCAGGAGGCGAGGAAGTGGGCAAGGCCCCGGTTGGAGTGGGGCATGACGTTTTTGAGATCCAGAGCGAGGGCACGGTCGAACATGTCAACAGCCTATTTGTAGCGTTCTACGGCCTCTTTCCACTTCGGCCTGCTTGACCGCGCTCAGGCCTTCCTGTTCCGCTTGCCTGCCGCATTTTCCTGCACTCGACACGCCGGGCACCTCGCTTGGCTAAACCCTCTTCCTTTGACGGGCGACTTTGAGGGCCTGGGGCCATGGGCGATGCGCCCGCTCACTTCGACTTTGCCCATGATCTGGGCGACGGATTGCGTGTCGTCCATGCCGGCCCAGGCCGCTGTTGCGGACATGAGGACGAGCAGAGAAGCGGTGAGATGCCGCACGAGAGCATCCGAAGTATCCTCCTCAGATCAAGAGAGAGCCAGGCGAAGGCCTCAAGTTCTCGACGAACACCCAGCGCAGATATGCAAGGACCTACCGAATGACGTAACGACCGGGGAACCTCGCCCCAAGGCTTATGCAAGAGGTCTAGTTTATGGCGGCTTGACGCGCGCCCTGGTTGGCGAGCTGGTCGGCGCGGGCATTGCCTTCACGCAGGATATGAGTCAGGGTGACGCCGCCGGGGAACAATCGGCAGAGGGCGGATGCTTCCTGCTGAAGCGTCTTGAGGTGTGGGGCATTGATCTTGTAGCGCCCTTCCATCTGCCGCGCCATGAGCTGGCTGTCGGTGTGGACGGTGACGCGCTGCGCGCCGCGCGCCTGCGCTTCTTCTAGCCCACGAATCAAGGCCTTATACTCGGCGACATTGTTGGTAGTCTGCCCGATGCCCTCGCCGATCTCGGCCAGCACCACGCCGTCCACGTCGGTCACGAGGACGCCGATGCCCGCTGCGCCGGGGTTGCCTTTGGAGGCGCCGTCCACGAAGATGATGATTTCCATTCGATAGTTCCTACAAGTGTTATTCCATTGCTTTTATGACGGCGGAGCCTTTAAGCACGGGGTGGTGGGGGCCAGACGTCGTTCGAAGGCGTGGAGGACGGCGGCACATAGCCGCCGTAAGGGTTGCTTGCCGATTGGGCGCGCAGGGCGGCGAGCTGGCCGGCGGCCTGGAATCCCTGGAAGAGACGGAACAAGACGTAGGCGTGCGCCACGATCTCCAGGTATTTGGCCAGCCAGAGGCAGAGCAGGGCATCAAGCAGATACAGGCCCATGCCGGCAAGAAAGGCCCAGCGCGCCCCACGCCGCGCGAAGACGCCGAACAGCGCGATGATGCCGGATATGGCGGCGGTCACGGCGAGGGTAATACCGACTCCCAGCCCGAGTCGGGTGGCGAAATCTGTTGCTCCCAGGCCAAAGAAGAAGCCAAAGGGGACCTGCATCACCCGCAAAATGGTGTTGACGAGTGACAAGCCGGCGACCCAGAAAAACCAGTCCCCACCCTGCTGCGTCTGACGCTCGACGTACTGCCCGCCGCCCGGATCATTGATCATAATGTCTTACGTATCCTCGTGGTGACGTTCGCCCGCTTGCTGATACTTCTATTCGCGGGAGTGGGGGGAAATACCTGCTTGTATAGAAAATCGGTTCGGGGATTGTGCGGACACGGTCCAGGCAGTCCCTAACGCTTACGACGCCCATGGGTACGGTAGACGAAGGCAAGCACCTGGGCGACGGCTTCAAACAAGTCGGCGGGGATCTCGCGGCCGATCTCGACCGTGCTGTAGAGGGTGCGGGCCAGGGGCTTGTTCTCCACAAGCGGGACCTTGTTCTCGCGTGCGATCTCGCGGATGCGGGCGGCGACCTCGTCCTGGCCTTTGGCGACCACTTTGGGGGCGGACCCTCCCCCTTCATAGGTGAGGGCGACAGCGAAGTGGGTGGGATTGGTGATGACGACATCGGCCTTGGGTACGTCCTGCATCATGCGCCGCTTGGACATCTCGCGCTGGAGGCGCTTGATCTTGGCCTTGATGTGCGGGTCGCCATCGGACTGCTTCATCTCCTGCTTGATCTCGGTCAGGCTCATCTTCAAGGACTTTTCGAATTCGTACTTCTGGTAGGCGTAGTCCGCAACGGCCAGGATCATCAGGATGATGCTGACGCGCAGGCCCAGTGTCCAGATCAAGCCGCCCACGACCGAGACCACCTCGGTCAATGGCTCGTGCATGGTCCGCAGCAAGTCGCCCGACTCGATGCTGCCGCGCAGGGTAGAGTAGCAGACACCGCCGACCAGGCCCATTTTGAGCAGGCCCTTGAACATCTCGACCGTGCCGCGCATCGAGAGCAGCCGCTTCAGGCCTGTGGCCGGGTTGACCCGATTCCACTGCGGGGCAAGCGCTTCAGGCGTGACGGCGAACCCCACCTGCCCGATGCCCGAGACCAGGCCCAAGGCGACGGCCAGCATCAGGACGGGCAGGAGGATCTTCGCCTCCCAGCCCAATGCGCGCGTGTGCCACTGATGGACGGTTTCGAAGGTAAAAGCCGAGTCATGGGGGCTAAACCGGAAGGTGGATTGCAGATCGCGCAGCAGGCTCAGGCCGCCCTCACCGGGCAGCAGGGCGTGGAGCGCCAGGACGACGGCCAGCAGGGTCAAGGCCGCGCCGAACTCCGGGGAGCGGGCGACCTGGCCCTTCTGGCGCGCCTCCTGCCGCCGCTTGGGTGTGGCGGGGAACGATTTTTCTTCACCTTCAGCCATGTTCCGATCCTCTCCCCGCGACAAGTCGCGACCCTCCCCTCGGAGGGAAGGGTGGGCGAAATGGGGTTCAACTTCTCTTCCCTAGGGCTTGCCGTGACCATCTGGCCCATGATAAGAGGGGCCTTGGACTCCACCACACACCCTTCCCTCCGAGGGGAGGGTCGCGACTTGTCGCGGGGAGAGGAGGCGGGGCCGTGCGTTACCGATGCATCCCCCGCAAAAGCACCGCGACCTCGTGCGGCGAACCGGCGACCAGACCTGAGACCACCGAGGTCAGCAGCGGGATGACGGCGATGACGACGACGAAGCCGACCAGCACCTTGACCGGCATCCCGACATAGAAGACCTGCATGGAGGGCATCGCCCGGTTCAGGAAGGCGAACGCGATATCGGTCACCATCAGCACAGCGGCAGCGGGGGCGGCGATCTGCAGCCCCGCGACCAGCATCCCGAAGGTCAAGTCAGTGAACACGCCGGTCAGCTTTGTGATCGAGAGCTGCGCGACGGGCAGGGCGACAAAGGATCGCTCCAAGGCGGCCAGCAGCAGCCAGTGACCGTTTGCGAGCAGGTACAGCACGATGGCATAGCGGTACTGGAACGAGGCAATGGGCGAGACGGTCTCATTGAACTGCGGGTTGAAGGTCGCCGCCTGCGTGAAACCCATCTGGTAGTCTATTAGATCACCCCCGATGCGGACGGCGACGAAGATCAAAGAGACGACCAGCCCGATCATCAGCCCAATCAGGGCCTGTCCCAGCAGGACGGCGGCCATGCCGAAGACGGTGGCGGGGACGGTCTGGGTCAGCGTCGCCTTGACCAAGGGCAGCAGGACGAGGGACAGAATGGTCGCAAGGCCCGCCTTCACCTGGCTGGGAATCTCGCGGCTGCCAAAGACGGGCGCGGTGACGAAGAGGGAGGAGACGCGCACGAAGACCTGCAAGAAGGCCCAAAAGGAGTCGGCGGAGAAGGCGGCAAGGTCGAACATGGGGTTATGTGCCGCCTACCGGAGCGTCGTCGGCAGGCTGAGGAACAGCCCGGACGTAAACCCGACGATGGTATGCAGCATCCACGGCCCGAGCACGACGAGGGCCAGCACCAGGACGATGATCTTGGGGACGAACGTCAAAGTCTGCTCCTGGATCTGGGTCACTGCCTGGAACAGACTGACGATGACGCCGACGACCAGGGACAGAACTAAAATCGGCAGAGA
>JANLUQ010000656.1:0-6619 GCA_031363565.1 Armatimonadota bacterium
CGGCAGGCTCGCCCGATTCCATTAGTCTGGCTTCGGACCACAGGACGCAAAGAAAAAGCCCCGGCGATTGCCGGAGCCTTCAAGGAGTTGTGATATGTCTAGTGCCTCGTTAAGTTAAAAGTTGTTCTTTGTCTGCGGGTAGAGCCGCCGCAACTTGATCCGCGCATCCTCCGCCGTGAACTGCCAGCGGATCGTCGCCTTGGCCCCGTTGCGCGCCTGCTCCCAGGCCGCCGCTTCCCGCTCCAGGGCAGCAGCGTCCGCCAAGCGCCGGTTCAGGCACTGACGCGAAAGAACGGATAACTCGATCTCCGCCATGTTCAGCCAGGAACCATGCTCGGGCGTGTAGTGCCACTCGATCTTGCTGGCTATTCGCCGTGCTTCGTCGGGCGCGAACGCCTCGTACAAACAGGTAGGGGTGTGCGTATTGAGGTTGTCCGTCACCAGGACGACCCGCTCTGCCTCCGGATAGGTGTCCACCAAATGCCGAAGTTGGACCGCGAAGTCCAAGCCCGTGCGCCGCTCCGTGACAGACACGCCGCGTCTACCTGCAAGCGGCTCGACCCACAGAAACAGGTTGCGCGTCCCGTTCCTCTGGTACTCGCTGTCCTCACGTCGGGGTCTGCCGCGCTTGCCCTGTGCCTTGGGCTCCATCGGCAACGTCCCGTGCGGGGTGGCGTGAAGTTCTTTGCTCTTCTCGTCCAGGCAGACGACCGGGCGCAGCGGGTCGTAAGGGCGCTGGTAGACGGCCAGCACGTCTTCCATCTTGGCGACGAACCGGGCCGAGGGCTTGCCCAGACACCACGACTTCACCTGCCAGGGCTTAAGGCTTTAGTGGGGTAAGTTCGTTTTTTTCAGCCGCCCATGGATGGCGGCAGGAGTGATGCTCTCCAGTAGACCCAACTCCACGAGGCGGTCTGCCAGGAGCCGCAATGTCCAGCGGGCCTCGCCTTGGGGCGGGTCACTGCAGCAGAGCGTGATCAGGTGCGCCTCGACCTCGCCGGTGATCTTGGGCTTGGCTCCCGGCAACGGCTTGTCTTTGAGGGCAGCGTCCAAGCCCTCGGCAATGAAGCGGCGGCGGACGTTGCCGACAGTGCCCTTGCTGCACAGGCAGGCGCCAGCCACAGCTTCATCGGTCTGGGCCTGTCCTTGGCTGCGGTCGGTGTGCAGTAGGATGCGGGCGCGGGTTTGGGTGCGGGCCGGGGCTTCCCCCGTGTGGATCAAGCCCAGGAGTCGGGAGCGTTGCTCCTCAGTCAGTCGAACGATCACGTGCTTGCTCATGTCCAGGAGCATACCCGAAGAACGCGAAAAAGCAAAGCCTAACTTAAAGCGACACTAGCCTTTCCTGCCGCGCGGAAGAGTTGTTTGATTTGGAGTAACGTGATGCCGGATGCGTTTAGTCTGGTCCCCCTCTTAATTGGACTGATCTTCGTGCTGGTCATTGGCGGAATCCTCTTCGCCGTCATTAGAGGCATTGGGACGTGGGCATGGAACAACGGTCAGCTGGTGCAGACGGCGGCGGCACATGTCGTCTCCAAGCGCACGGATACCAGCGGCATAAGGACGGCGGGAGCCTGCCCCTCATCATAATGGCATTCCACGACCTCACGGATATTTGCCCGTAGCTCATTCAAAGTGTCAGCTTCAGTAAAGATGGGTTGGCCGAGGGCGCGGGCGGTATAACCGCCTTCTGGGGCTTCTTCCATGAGGAATATCAGTTCGCTCACTGCTGTCTCCTTTGCCTACCCTTCCTCCGCATACTTCTCTTTCAGGCTGGCGACTACGCTGGGGTCAGCCAGGGTCGTCGTGTCGCCCAGGGCGCGGCCCTCGGCGATGTCGCGCAGCAGGCGGCGCATGATCTTCCCCGAGCGGGTCTTGGGCAGCTCGGCGGTGAACAGGATGTCGTCGGGGCGGGAGATCGCGCCGATCTTCTTGGCGACATGCTCCTTGAGCTGACCTGCTAGTTCGGACGTATGCGGGGCGTTCTCCTTCAGCGTGACGAAGGCGGCGATGGCCTGGCCCTTGATCTCGTGTGCCCGCCCGATGACGGCGGCCTCGGCGACGGCGGGGTGGTTTACCAAAGCCGACTCGACCTCCATGGTGCTGATATTGTGGCCCGCCACCAGCATGATGTCGTCCACACGGCCCAGCAGCCAGTAGTCCCCCTCCTCGTCGCGGCGCGCGCCATCGCCGGGGAAGTAGTAGCCTTTGTCGGCGAACTTGCTCCAGTAGACGCTCTTGTACCGCTCGTCATCGCGCCAGAGTGTTCTGAGCATGGATGGCCATGGTTTGGTGATGACCAATATGCCCGTCTTATCCGTGCCGTGCGGCAGCGGCTCGCCGGCTTCATCCACAACCTCCGCGCTGATGCCGGGGAATGGCCGCGAGGCGGACGCGGGCTTCGTCGTGCTTATACCCGGCAGGGGCGTGACCATGATCGCGCCGGTTTCGGTCTGCCACCAGGTATCCACGATGGGGCAGCGGCCCCCGCCGATGTGCTCGTTGTACCACAGCCAGGCTTCCGGATTGATTGGCTCGCCGACCGACCCCAGCACGCGCAGCGAAGACAGGTCGTGCTTCGCAGGCCAGTCCGTCCCCCACTTCATGAAGGCCCGGATGGCAGTCGGGGCAGTGTAAAGGATCGTGATGCCATACTTCTCGATCAAGCTCCAGAAACGGTCGCGCTGCGGCCAGTCTGGGGCGCCTTCATAGAGGAACACGGTCGCGCCGTTCGCCAGCGGGCCATAGACGACATAAGAATGACCCGTCACCC
Source organism: Armatimonadota bacterium (assembly GCA_031363565.1). Taxonomy (GTDB): domain Bacteria; phylum Armatimonadota; class Armatimonadia; order Armatimonadales; family Capsulimonadaceae; genus JANXMY01. The sequence goes on from JANLUQ010000656.1 coordinate 2,771, forward strand.
AGCCGACATCGGCGGTACACCAGTAGACATCGTCGTCCTTCATGTCGAAGATGTACTTCGTGGTCGTGACCGCGCCCGTCAGATACCCGCCCGACGTGTGCAGGATGCCCTTGGGCTTCCCGGTCGAGCCGGATGTATAGAGGATGTAAAGCGGGTCCTCGGAGTCCATCGGCTGCGCCTGATGCTTGCTCGGGACTTCTTCCATCAGCCGGTGCCACCAGAAGTCCCGGCCCTGCTTCATGTGGACGTGCCGCGCGTCCTCGGTACGGTTGACGACGATCACCTTTTCGATCGTCGTCTCCCGGTCCAAAGCCTGGTCCGCCAGATCCTTGAGCCGGACGGGGTTGCCGCGCCGCCAGCCGCCGTCCGCCGTGATGAGCAGCTTGGACTGGCTATCGCTGATGCGCTCGGCCAGCGAGTCGGCGCTGAAGCCGCCGAAGACCACCGTATGCACCGCCCCGATGCGCGCGCAGGCCAGCATCGAAATGACCGCCTCGGGGACGGCGGGCAAATAGATCGTCACCCGGTCGCCCTTCCGTACCCCCTGCTCTTCCAGCACGTTCGCCAGCTTGCAGACTTCGCGGTGCAAATCGAAGTAAGTCAGTACGCGCGTGTCGCCCGGCTCGCCCTCGAAGATCAAGGCCGCCTTGTTCCGCCGCCCATTCGTCAGGTGCCGGTCCAGACAATTCGCGGCGACATTGAGCTGGCCGCCGACAAACCATTTGGCATGCGGCGGGTCCCACTGGCAGACCGTCTCCCACGGCTTCGTCCAGTCCAGCAGCGTCTCCGCCTGCCGCGCCCACCATCCCTGCGGATCAGCGGCGGCCTCGTCATAGACGCCGGGGTCGCTGATGTTCGCCTGCGCCGTAAACTCGGCGGAGGGCGCGAATGTCTTCTGTTCTTCTGCCACGGTGCAATGTCTCCTGTCAGTGCTAAACCATAACCTGTCCCGGCCTTGAAAGGCCGGGCTACTCGTGAGTGAAAGCCCCTCTGGGGCTGTGGGAAAGCCAGAGCAGGCCGGTTCATCCAGCCTTTAGCCCCGGAGGGGCTTTGTCCGGTGAGGCCGGGAGTAGCCCGGCCTTTCAAGGCCGGGACGGGTTGGACCCGATCTACTCCATCGGGTACTTGAGGCCCCACTGCCCGCGCAGCGTATCCAGCGTCCGCATGATGGACAGCGTCTCGGACAGCGGCAGGATATCACTCTCGTTCTTCCCCGCCCGCAGGCAAGCTCCCACCTCGGCGGCCTCGTAGTTCATGCCATGGCCCTCGAAAGGCATGTCGATCTCCTCGCTCTTGCCTCCCGCGCTGACCGTGAGCTTCGCCGCCTTCCACCAGGGAGCGTGAATCTTGATCGAGCCATCCGTGCCCAATATCTGCGCTTCCTGCGGGGTATTGATGCGGATGCCGGTCGTCAGCGCGGCGACCTGGCCGCCGGGATACTTCAAGGAGATCGCGGCCTGTTCATCCACGCCCGTCTCCCCCATCTGCGCCACGCCGGTGATGTCGCTGGGCGTGCCGAAGAGCATCGAGGCTAGGGAGACCGTGTACACACCCACGTCCAGCAGGCCGCCACCGGCCATCGCCAGATTGAACAGGCGGCTGTTCGGGTCCACACCCGCCCGGAACCCGAAGTCGGTCTGAAGCATCCGCGCCTCGCCGATCGCCCCGTCCGCGATCAATTTGCGGACGTGGGCCATCGCCGGGAAAAAGCGCGACCACATGGCCTCCATGACGAACAGGCCTTTGGCCCGCGCCGACATGATGACCTCTTCGGCTTCTTTGGCGTTGACGGTGAACGGCTTCTCGCATAGGACGGCCTTGCCGTGCTCTAAACAGAGCTGCGCCGCCTCTTTGTGCTGCGGGTGGGGGGTGGAGATGTAGATGACGTGGACGGCCGGGTCGGCGACCAGCGCCTCATAACTCGCGTGGCGGTTCGGCGCACCGAACTTGTCGGCGAAGGCATCTGCCTTCTCCTGGGAGCGCGAGCCGACGGCGACCAGTTTGGCGTCGCCGACGGACTGGAGGCCCGTCGCGAACTGGTGTGCGATGCTGCCGGGTCCGAGAATGCCCCAGCCGATGGTGCCGGAAGTGATAGGTGTCAAAATAAGTTACCTCATGACGTCGAGTAAGTCTCGGAGACCTGTTTCGCCGTCATGAGGCATTTTTCCTGCCGCCCCTCACGCGAGAGAGTACCAGCACTGGATTGGAGCCGGCACTGGAAGTGCCGGTGGCTCGTGAAACCGCACCCTCCCGACTCGGCTCAGTCGCCGGCGCGGTGAGGGTCGGCATGGGTGAAAAGCAGTTCGCACTGCCCCAGCATGTCCTTGTCCTGATCGCGCGTCAAATGGTACTCCGCGCACAGGCCGGCGATCCAGCCCTCCATCTGCTGCCGGCACTCCGCCTCGTCCGGGCAGTCCATCGATTCCATGACCATCTCTTCCGGGACGCGGGCGACCCCGCCTTGCTTGGTGACTTTGATGATCTCTCGTTCGAGGTCTTCGAGTTCCATGATCGTTCTCCCTGGTTTCTAGTGATGATTGCTGCCAGGACAAAGTACGCGACCGACCGCCTGCTTTCCTCCTTTGCTCAGAACAAACTGAGCTGAAGGGAGGAGCGCCCCGGTGTCCACAGCGCGGAAGGGGCGTCGCGCTTGGCGACATCGAAGACGACTGGGCAGTTGGTCTCGACAGCGACCGTGGCTTTGGCATAACCCAAAGCAAGTTTGGGAGTATTGTTCGCTTTAGATAGGTGCGCCAGCCAGACCGTGTGCGGCCCGTGGTTTAAGGCGTGCTCGCAGAGCAGGTGGGCGGCGGCCTCATTGGACAAGTGGCCAGTATCGGCCAGGATGCGGGCTTTCAGGTATCCCGGATAGGCGCCCCCGCGCAGCCGGTGGACGTCATGGTTCGCCTCTAAGACCAGCAGGTGCGCGCCCCGGATGGCCCGGCGCACCGTCTCCGTGACATGTCCCAAATCCGTCAGATGACTGACCTTCTGACCGCTGGGGATGTGGACGACGTTGATACCCACCGGGTCGGCGGCGTCGTGCGGCACGGGGAACGTCTCGATCTCCAAATCCCCCACACGCCACCGGTCTCCCACCGGCAGGATGATGTGAGGCGACTGCGTTTTGCGCCGGTAGAAGGCCGCCAAGGTCCGCTCACTGGCGATGAGCGGGACACCGTACCGCTTGGACAGCGCATGGGCGCTCTGGATGTGGTCCGAGTGCTCATGCGTGATGAGCGCGCCGCTCAGGTCGCCCGGCGTCAGCCCCTGCTTCGCCAGGGCCAGCACGAGCTTCCTCATGCCGATCCCCACGTCTATCAGAACCGACACCGCGCCCGCGCGAACGAGTGTCGCGTTGCCGGAAGAGCCGGAAGCGAGCGCATGGACAGTAAACATCAAATCCATGCGCCCATTGTACCCCAAGCAGCTTGGAGATAGGTCAGATGGGCCAGGATTGTCCAGGCTTTACGTCGTAGGTCTTGAGTAGGTCCGCCCGCGCTCTGTAGAAGGTTTGATCTAGTTGTGGGCCGGTCGCGTCGGAGACGCCATCCAGCGCGTTCAGTCGCTCCAGGTCTTGCCGAATCAGGGTCGGAGTGCCGGGCGGTGCAGTCTGCGACAGGTGGTGGGCGATTGTCTGCGATCCGGCGCTCGGGTTCTCGCGCTCTTGCTTGATCTCTTTCCAATTCAGCTCGGCGGTCAAGGCTCCCAAGTCCCGCGCCCAATCCGTGCCGTCCCCGCGCCGCGCAAGCCAGGAAGCGAGGGCTACCCGATGTTCGTCAGACGTGCGCTGCACATCATACATCTCCCCGGAGACAGCATAAACGGTGACCACTTCCTGCTCATCGC
>JANLUQ010000480.1:0-9245 GCA_031363565.1 Armatimonadota bacterium
ATGCGTGGGTAACTTGGAAATCGAATGCCAAAGAACCTCCTTGTAAGCGGAGGTTCTTCCTAGAAAGAGACCCACCTATGAAGTTCGCACGGATCGCAGCGGTCGCGCTCACCCTTGTCCTTGCCCTCGTCTTCACGCCCCGCGCCTTTGCCAGTCACCGCCACATCTATGTTCACCACAAGATGCACAACGCCCACATGAAGATGCATCACCGCCACATTTACCTTCACCACAGAGTGCGCCACAACCACGTGAGAGTGCATCACAGCCACATTCACCACATGTAAGAGTGCATCATGGCCACGTGTAAATAGTGGTCGCGACGCGACTAAAGAATGCCTCGCTGGGGGACTGCCCCAGCAGGGCTTTTTGTCGCTCTCCTCGGAGAAATCCAAACGAGCAAAGCGGGGGCATAAGGCCTTCTCGGTGCCCCCACTCCGATGTTCCCACACCGACCCGCGCGAGTGGGCTTGCCGGTCTGGACGCCGGGAACGTGGCTGGCGGGGACAACGCTGCTCGCATCGCCCATGGTTCCTGCTGTACCCATAGTCCCGGTCGTGTCGGTCGTCGTGGTCGCGCCGGGGATCTCCTCGACATCCACATCGGTGCGGCGCACGGTGTCGCGCTGCACCTGCCGCTTGCCGACGGCCATCTCCTCTTCGACGACCTGGAGGATCTGCTCATTGCCCCTGTTGACAGCGCCGGTGTTTGCCGTGCCGGCCGCCATCGTTCCGGCGTTCGCCGTCGCTGGGGCCGTGCGATACATGTCGCGCTCGCGGGCGACTTGCTCGGCTGTATATGGCGCCGCCGCCGCGTTGTGTCCGGTATAGGCGCCCGTCTTACTGATCCTCGTGCAAAGGACCAAAGTTTTTGAGACCCGCCTACATCTAAAAACAAGCCCCAAAAACTTTAGTTCTTTATGTGGAGGTCAGTATAAGACGCACCACGCTCCTCGATGTCCACCGCGCCATGCCCGTTCAGGATGTCCACGGCCTCTTCCGCCCGGTCATCCGGCGTATTCACCGTGACCAATGTTCCGCCACGGCGGACGCCTTCGGCGTAGTACTCGGCGTGGTCTTGGGGGACGCCGATGTGGGTCAGTGCGCTGACCAGGCCGCCGACGACGCCGCCTACGACCGCGCCGGTGACTGTGCTGCCCAGTGTCACGCCGAGGGCGGCAGCCAGCGGCCCGGCGGCCAGGACCGGGCCGATGCCCGGAATCGCCAGCGCGCCCAGCCCGACCAGCAGGCCGACCGCCCCGCCGATGCCCGCGCCGATGCCGGCATCCATGCCCACGGCGTGGCCTTCACCCGCCCCGGCCGCCGTGCCGGTCATGGCGTCGCCGGTATTGCCGGCCGCCGTCTGGTTGGCGGCGATGCTGACGTCATTGCGCGAGAACCCGGCGTTCACCAGATCCTGTACGACGTTCTGCGCCGTCGTGAAATCATCGAACAATCCTACGACTGTCTTTGCCATCTTGTTGTTTCCTTTTTCGTGTGCGGTCTGCCTGTCTGTGTGTCTAATCTGTGCGCGGCGCGTCGGGGGCGATGCCCTCGATAACCGCTTCCTCGGTGCGTAACGTCACCGCCTGCGGCTGGTGAACTTCGGTCTGCGTGCGCGTGATCCGCACTTCTTCCTTGAGCATAAGGCGCTTCTCGACGACGAGGACTTCCTCCAGAACGGGGATGATCAGCGTGTCGTCCTCCTGACGCGAGGGCGGCGCTTCCGCGACGATGCGATTGATGGGGACGCGCTCGACCTCGATACTCTCCCGCAGCAGCGGCTCATCTACGATCTCCTCGCGCTTGGTCACCCGCAGCGTTTCCTCCATGAGCGGGATGGAGACGCTGCCTTCTCCCGACTCCGTCAAGGGCCGCGAGAGGACCTGCGTCTGCTCCCCCATATCCGTGCCGAACGCTTCTCCCATCAGCTCTTCCGCCGCGAAGGGCAGCCGGTATCTGCCGCCCTCTTGGCGCAGGGCGCCCTCGGGGATAGGTATCTGCCGACCCGCCTCCAACTGAAGCGGTGCCTTGCCCGGCTCACCGAAGTGCGGGTCGTCTTCCAATATGGCTTGTCCGCCGCCGGCCAGTGTCACCGTTGTCACCACGGTCTGCTCCTCATGTCGCTCTGTTATTGTCTAATGCTCCGTAGGGAGAAGATGTCCAAAGTGGGTCTGGAAGATGAACTTGGCCGCTAGAAGCGCCGCCAGGAGGAGGGCGACCACGATCACGAGGAGCCGCCCGAGGGGTGGCCGGTCCGTGCTGGCCGGGCGGTCATATATTTGCACTGTCCGCTTGGGCGGCTCTTGACCTGGCACTGGAAGGGGTGCTCCGTTGCGATACTCCGTTGATACGCCATCGTGCTGAGAGATACCCCGCCATCTGTGTCTGTAAAACTGATAATTCGACAGTTCTACGCCCACCGTCTGTATAAGCAGGAAACAAGCAGTAAGAATGGGAACAAAAAGAAGGCGGGGGAACCCCGCCCCTACAGCGCGTTGTGTAAGGGCAGGGTTCCCACGCCCGGTCTTGTTTTTATCCTCTCGTCTGATATACCGGCTTACGCCTGGCTTACCTGCCGCTTGCGGCGCAGCCAGAAGCCGCCTGCGACCAGACCCAGACTGGAAAGGATGGCGGAGACGCCCGGCTCCGGCACGGCCTGCGGGCTGGGGAACATGCCCGGCTTCTCGTAGACGTAGTCCTGCATGTGCTGGCCCAGAGTCTCCTGCGGGGCCTGCACCCAGCCCGCCGTCCGGGAGGTATAGCCGGTGTGGGCCGCCGCCTGCCCCTCATAGTAGCTCACCAAGCCGCCATAGGTGGCGGCATCGGATGCGCCCGTCTGCACCTGGCCCGCCGTTAAGCCGTCCCCGCCGTCCTGGAGGATGTCCCAGACGCTCAGGCCTAGCCCGGTGAGGTTGTCCCCGGTGTTCATGCTGCCCGATGCCCCGCTGAAGCTCGTCGCGTTCAAATAGTTGTCTGCCAGATAGGCCACCTCGCTCGCCCGGCTGCTCGCCTGCGTCAGTGTCACCGAGGCGATATCGCCGTTTGTCAGGGCCGAGGCCAGGCCGCCGCCGTAGTAGCTGCCGCCCAATGCCCCCACCGGACTGGTGATATCGTACTGTGTGTTCGCGGCATAGGTGTCGCCAGCATGGATCTCGTGGCTGATGTCCACGCAGAAGATGTTCGTGACCGGGGCGGACCCGATCTGCCCCTTGTAACGGCCCGCGTAGCCTTGAAAGCCCGTCTTGCCGCCGTCCTGGGTCAGCGTCACGACTTGGGAGTCGGACAGGTCACTGGAGAAGGTGAAGGTCTGGGTCTGCGCCCGCGCCCCCGTCGCCCCGCCCAGGACCAGAACCAATGCTGCCCCGGTCAGCCAGGGTGTCGTCTTCGAGCTGCTGCTCTTCCAATTGCCGAAAGGATACAAGATACTACTCTCCCTCATGAATGACTTCTCCTTCAGTATGTGGCATGATGCCTGCCAAAACGGTAACAATCATCAAAAACTAGTAATTGTGTCAGTAGATGGGACAAGGAGTAGCGGCCAAGCTTGACAATTAGGTAGTGCGCCAGGTAAAATGATGGCCTGATTTACCGGCGTCAGAGGAGTCTTCCGCTGGGATAAGATACAGACTCGCGCGCCTCCGGACGCCCTCGACGGCGGTGGGGGCGTTTCGTGTTGGCGAGGGCGTTTCGTGTGGCGATGGGGATCTCTCCGATTTTGCCTGCCGTGCTCGTGACAGACGGGAAAAGACCTATGGAAACATTTTTGACCACGGAAGGACCGGGCGAAGAAGAGGACCAGGCCGAAGAAACGCGGCTGGGGCCGGATATGCCAGGCGACTGGCGTGCGGCGGCTTTGAACCAGACCCTGCGGGCGGAGGCTTACGGGGACAACTGCGAGGACGCCCTGCTGCGCGCAGTCCGCTGCGCCCGCCCGGCGGGCGCGACGCTGCTGATGCATGTGGACCGTATTCAGCTGCGCCGGTTTCTGGACCAGGAGGCCGGCCCGGTGCGACGGCTGACATTAGGCTCAGACGGCTTCATGGGACAGGGGCGCGAGGAAGAGATCGCTCCCTACCTCGGCTGGCTGGGTGCCCAATGGAAGGGCATGGCCTTCGAAGTCGCCTTTGTCCCCTGCGCCTATCGGGTCGGTTATGTCCTGTTCCTGGCCGAGTCCGAGGCGCTATTGGCCGACTTCGCCCGCGTCATGGCCGCCTTTGTCGAGCGGCCCGCCGGGCGCTGCCTGCGCTACACGCATGGCTGGGAGAACGCGCCGGATATGGATGCGGAGATCGGCAAGGTGACCTGGGACGACATCGTCCTGCCCGCCGAGACCGCGACACGCCTGCATGACGCCGTTGAGGGCTTCGTCCGCAACCGGGATGCCTATGCCGCCCTCGGCTTCGCTTGGCGGCGCGGCGTCCTGCTCGTCGGCCCGCCCGGCACCGGCAAGACGATGATCTGCAAGGCCGTCGCCGCCGCCCTGCCGGACCTGCCCTTCCTGTATGTCCGCGACTTGCAGCCGTATGGACATGACGACGCCGTCCGCACCATCTTCCAGCGCGCCCGGCAGCTCGCGCCCTGCATCCTGGCGTTTGAGGACCTCGACGGCCTGGTCCACGAGGATAACCGAACCGTCTTCCTGAACGAATTGGACGGCTTCCAGAACAACGAGGGGCTGCTGATCGTCGCCTCTTCCAACCATCCGGGCCGCATTGACGAGGCCCTGCTGAAGCGGCCCTCCCGGTTCGACCGCGTCTTCCACATTGGCCCGCCCCAGGCCGCCGAGCGGCGCGAGTTCTGCCTGCGCCTGCTGGCCCGGTCGTCCCTGCGCGCCCGCCTATCCCCCGACTTCGACGCCGAGGCCCTGGCTCGGACCGTCGCCGAGCGCACCGACGGCTTCACTCCCGCCTATCTCAAAGAGGCCTTCGTCTCCGCTGCCCTGGAGCGCGCCCAGGAAGGTGCGACCGTGCTTGACGCCCAGTTCGCCAAGTCGGTGCTGGCGCAGGTGGACGAGCTAAAAGCCCACCTGAAGCGCATGGACAACCCCGAGGCCCTGGCCGAGATGACCACCGGCGGCAGCGGGCTGGGCTTCCGGCACTGAGGTCTGGTCCGGCACTGAGGTCTGGTACAATGACCGGGACATGACCGATCTTAAACTCACTTTCCTGGGCACTGGGGCCGGCTCGCCGAGTCTGGCGCGCAATGTCAGCAGCCTGGGCCTTCAGTGGGCCCAGCGCGGCGCGCTGTGGCTTTTCGACGCCGGGGAGGGGACGCAGCAGCAGGTCCTGCGCTCGTCCCTGATGCAGATACCGGTGCGGCTGTCTCAGCTCGAACACATCTACATCACGCACCTGCACGGCGACCATGTCTTCGGTCTGCCGGGCCTCCTCGCCAGCCGCTCGTCGGCTCAGGATATCCAGACACCCGTGACCATCTTCGGACCGCCCGGACTGGAGGAGTGGCTGCGCGTCACCCTGCACCTGACCGGGACGGGCCTGCGCTACCCTTTGACGGTGCAGACCGTGCGCGAGGGCCTGATCTTCGAGGACGACACGCGGGAGGTCTACTGCCGCCGGCTGGCCCACCGGATCGCCTCGTATGGCTATGCCGTCCGCGAGAAGCCGCGCCCCGGCACGTTCGACGCGCCGCAGGCCCTGGCACTCGGCATCCCGCCCGGCCCGCTCTATGGCCGCCTCAAAGCGGGCGAGACGCTGACGCTTGACGACGGCCGCGTCGTTGACGGCGGAACACTGGTCGGCCCGTCCCGACCGGGCCAAACGGTCGTCATCTGCGGCGATACTGCCCCGACCCAGGCCACGATCGAACTCGCCTTGGGCGCGGATATCCTGGTCCACGAGGCGACTTTTCTAAAGGAGCAGGCCGACCGGGCGGTCGTCGCAGGCCACTCCACGGCGGCGGGCGCAGCCCAAGTCGCCCGCGACGCCCAGGTCGGGACGCTGATCCTGACCCACATTAGCGCGCGCTATGAGTCGGATTCCGGGACGCGGCTGGGGGAACTGCTGGCTGAAGCGCAGGCGATCTTCCCGAACACCCTGCTGGCGCGCGACTTCTGGGGATATGAGGTGTGATCCTCTCCCGTCACGCAAGCGTACCACCCTCCCCTCGGAGGGAAGGGTTTTAGATTTAGCCCGAGTGGCGGCCTCGGACCTCCGTCAAAAGGCCAGTGGCCACGTTTGTCATCCGAAACCCTTCCCTCCGAGGGGAGGGTGGCACGCTTGCGTGACGGGAGAGGATCATCCCCGCATCAGGTACAATAAGTGTCTCATGCACACCACACCCGCCACCCCATCGGATCGCCCGACGGCAGCAGCCGGACCGCCCTATGACCCTGCCATTTTCCCACGTCCCTCGGTCACTGTGGATGTCGTCATCTTCACCGTCCGCGACAAGCGCCTGACCCTGCTGCTCATCCAGCGCAAGGGGTCGCCATTTGAGGGCCATTGGGCCTTGCCCGGTGGCTTCGTCCGGCCCGAGGAGACTTTGGAAGGGGCCGCGCGGCGCGAGCTGGCCGAGGAGACCGGCGTCACCAATGTCTTCCTGGAACAGCTTCGCGCCTTCGGCGACCCTGGCCGGGACCCGCGTACCTGGGTCATCACCGTTGCCCACACCGCCCTCATCCCCAGTGACCGGCTCGTCCTGCGTGCCGACACCGACGCCGCTGACGCCCACTGGTTCCCCCTGGCTGACCTGCCTGGCCCACTAGCCTTCGACCATCAGACCATCCTAGACTACGCCCTTATGTCCCTGCGCGCCCGGCTCGAAAAGGACTTGCATGTCGCCCGCGCCCTGCTCCCCACCCGCTTCACGCTGACCCAGATGCAGGAGATCTACGAGATCTTGCTGGGCCGCCCCTACGACAAGCGCAACTTCCGCAAATGGGTGCTCGGCACCGGCAGCCTCGCCGCCACCGACCAGGAGCAGCGCGGCCAGCACCGGCCCGCCCTGCTCTATGAGTTCACGCCGGACGGCGAATAGATATTCCGCAGAATAAAATTTGGCTGAAAATTCCACAAGATGTTGTGCTATTGCTATCCAAGGAGGCACTGCACTTATGAGGGCAAAATTGTTTCACGGAATATCTAATTGCAGGAAATGTAATAACCGCTTGCCGTCCATCAGTCTGCTCCCGTGCGGGGCCGTCACGAGTGCCGCCGCGTCATAGTGCTACTTTACCTTGTGCCGCCCACTTCTCCATCCGTCCCTTGACCTGCTATGCTATAATAGGCACAATGCCCCCGCCGCCCCGCCGCACTTCTCAGCACCGAAAGTCGCCGGAACTGCTTGAAGGATATGCCTTGACCCGCCCGAATTGGATCACCGCCGCGCTCGCGCTCGGCCTCGGAATGACCACACTGGCTGGCGGCCCGCTGGCCGCACAGGCGCCCGCCCAACCCGTCCCCCCGCCGCCAACTGGAGGAGCGCCGATCGCAGTCCCGCCGCCGGATATGACACTGCCCGCGCCGACGAATAGCCCGCCGCCCATCATGGTCGCGCCGCCGTTGGTCGTGCCGGCCCCACTCGCGGCCCCGCAGTATGTGCCGCTGAAAGGCATCCCGGCCGTCCAACTCGACGAGGCCAACAACGGCGTCGGCATCGCCCAGCAGACGGCGCGGGCGCGCGGAGTGCAGGCGCGCGTCATCTGGGTGGATGCGACGGCCAACCTGAACCGGACCAACTCGGCCCAGAAGATCGCGGACATGGTGGCGCTGATCAAGAAGGGCGGGTTCAACACCATCGTCATGGACGTCAAGCCCATCGTCGGCTACACCCTCTACCCGAGCAAGTATGCGCCCAAGCTGACGACCTGGCTGAACGGGAAGACGCTGCCCGCCGACTTCGACCCGCTGGCCGCCATGGTCCAGCAGGCCCACGCGAACGGCTTGCAGATCGTCGCCAGCATGAATGTCTTCAGCGAGGGGCACCGTGACGTCAAATACGGGCCGGGGTACACGCACCCCGAGTGGCAGACCACGCTCTACGAGCCGGTCCTGAGCGTCATGTCCAATGCACCGGGCGCGGCCCCCTACGCCTTGTCCGACCGGGCGAACCTGCCGCCCCGGACGCCGGACCTGCTGGCGGTTTACACTGAAAGCGGAAATCTGAAAGCGCAGCCGGGGGCCATCGTCGTCCTGCTGAACGCCGACGAGCGCGTGGTCGCCCAGGTGGACGGTGCGGCCCTGGCCGCCATCTCCGCCAACGTCCCGCCGGGCGGCAGCGCCCTGGTCGGCGGCGGACAAGCGGGCGACTGGCTGCGGCGCTTCGCCCCGGTCGGCGCGCAGGTCTCCATGCTCACCAATTCGACCTTCGTCCCCATCAGCGCCCGGCCCGAGCAGCAGGTGCCGCTGATGGTCAACCCGAACGACCCCGTCGTCCAGACCCGCATCCTCTCGATGGTCGCCGAGGTCGTGCGCGGCTACGCCGTGGACGGCGTCATCTTCGATGACCGGATGCGGTACGCCGGGGCGAACGCCGACTTCAGCCCGATTACCCATGCCCAGTTCGAGGCGTTCGTCGGCCACCCCGTCCGCTGGCCCGACGACGTGTTTTCCTATCAGGTCGCCTACCCGTCCCTCGCCAAGCGCATCCTTCCTGGCCCTAATTACGACGCCTGGCTGGTCTTCCGTACTCTGACAATCCGCAACTGGCTGGCCTCGGCCGTCGCCACCGTCAAGGCCATCCGCCCGACCGCCCAGGTCAGCGTCTATGCCGGGTCTTGGTATCCCGAGTACCCGACACTCGGCTCCAACTGGGGCGCGGACGACTTCACGGCGGGCCTGCGCTTCCTGACCCCCTCCTACCAGAAGACCGGCTTCGCCGGGCTGGTGGACTGGATCACGACCGGCTGCTATTACCCGCCCGGCACGGTCGCCGACGCCATCGCGGCGGGCCGGTCGGCGGGCGAGAGCGTCGAGGCGGCCGGCCAGTTCTCGAACCGCGCCGTCAACGACCAGACCTGGGTGTATGCGGGCATCGCGCTCTCCAACTACAATGGTCACCCCGAGCTGCTGGCCCGCGCCTTGCAGGCGGCGACGGCCTCGACCCAGGGCGTCATGGTCTTCGACTACTCCCACAACATTGACCAGTTCTGGCCCACCTTCCCGGCGGCCTTTACACCGCCTGCCGCCCCGCCCCAGACCGTGCCGGGTTTATTCGACGATGTCCGCCGCCAGCACGCCGCCCGCACGGCGTCCGGCCACCCCGACCCGCCGGTCATCCTCTACA
>JANLUQ010000510.1:0-11483 GCA_031363565.1 Armatimonadota bacterium
TCCTCCGCCCGCAGGACGGTCGGCGTCCGCGCCCCCCAGACCTGCCGTTCACGGCGGGGCGCTCACAGCCCGGCGCTCACAGCGGGGCTTGCGTAACACCAGTGATTAACTCAACTAGACACTAGATTAGCAGAGGGTGAAAAGGGGTAAATTGCGCAAAGTAATCCTAATCTCCCCTCAGTTCCTTTGAAAGTCAGAAAGGCACTCACTCACCATGTTCAAACTGCCCCTCTTCTCGTCCGACGGTGGCGACGCGAAGAAGCGTCAGGCCCAGCCGTTCAGCCGGATGACGCAGCGCAAGGAGTCACGTCTCGAAGGCGCGACCGTAACCGAGAGCGTCTGCCCCTACTGCGCGGTCGGATGCGGCCAGCACATCTACACCAAAGGCGGCCAGATCATTGACATCGAGGGCAACCCGAACTCGCCCATCAACGAAGGGACGCTGTGCCCCAAAGGCGCGAACGTCTTCCAGCTCGCCCGCAACCCACATCGGATCAAGCATGTTCTGTACCGCGCGCCCTATGCGACCGAATGGGAGCAAAAGCCGCTGGAATGGGCGTTGGACCGGATCGCGCAGAAAGTCAAGGACGCCCGCGAAAGGGGCTGGACCGAGAAGGACGACCAGGGGAACGCCTTGAACGCCGTCCGCAACCTCGGCACATTGGGCGGCGCGACGCTGGACAATGAAGAGAACTATCTGATCAAGAAGCTTTTCACGGCGGGGCTGGGAGTGCTCTCTGTCGAGAATCAGGCGCGCATCTGACATTCTGCTTCCGTGCCCGGTCTGGGCGCGACATTCGGCCGCGGCGCGGCCACTTCGTATCAGCAGGATCTTCAGAACAGCGACGTTGTCCTCATCATGGGTTCCAACATGGCCGAGGCGCATCCGGTCGGCTTCCGCTGGCCGATGAAGGCCAAAGCTAAGGGGGCGAAGATCATTCACGTTGACCCCCGCTTCACGCGCACCTCGGCGATGGCGGATCAGCATGTCCAGATCCGTGCCGGCTCGGACATCGCGTTCCTGGGCGCCTTGGTCAACTATGTCTTGACGCAGGAGCGTTGGTTCAAAGAGTATGTGCTGGCGTTCTCTAACGCCTCCACCATCGTGGACGAGCGGTTTCAAGACACCGAAGCGCTGGATGGCCTGTTCAGCGGCTATGACCCGGAGACACGGTCTTACGATCCTTCCAAGGGCCACTGGAGCTACAAGCAGCCGGTGGGCCAGGAGGAGGGTGAAGACAGCGGCGGCACACAGGGCAAATCTTCAGGGGGCTCGAACGGCATGCATGGGCCCGGTATCGAGGGCGGGGCCAGCACGCACAAATCGCCTCGAGGCGATACGACCGAGTCCAAAGCCGGCCATATCCTGCGGGACGAGACTTTACAAGATCCGAACTGCGTCATGCAGCTTTTACGCCGCCACTTCAAGCGCTACACGCCTGAGATGGCCGCTGACATCTGCGGCTGCACGCCGGAACAGATCGTCAAGGTCGCTGAGACCTTGTGCGACAACTCGGGACGCGAGCGCACGACCGCGCTGTGCTATGCGGTCGGCTGGACCATGCACACGACGGGCGTTCAGATCATCCGCACAGCCAGCATCCTCCAAACCTTGCTGGGCAACATGGGCAGGCCCGGCGGCGGTATCATGGCGCTGCGGGGTCATGCCAGCATCCAGGGATCAACGGATATTCCGACGCTCTATGACTTGCTGCCGGGCTATCTGCCCCAGCCGACCTCAGACAAGACGCACGATACATTGGACTCGTATGTCAAGTATGAGGGTCTGCCGACCGGCTTCTGGATCCACTTTCGAGAGTTTATCGTCAGCCTGCTCAAAGCCTACTACGGCGATGCGGCCACGCCCGAAAACGACTTCTGTTATAACTGGCTGCCTCGGCTCGACGACGATTACTCCATGATTTTGGCCTTCCAGCGCATGACGAAGGGCGACTTTGAGGGCTATTTCCTGTTCGGTCAGAACCCTGCTGCCGGGTCGGTCAACGCCAAAGTCGTCCGCGAGGGCCTGCGGAACCTGGACTGGCTTGTCGTCGCGGACTGGTTCGAGACAGAAAGCGCCGTCTTTTGGAAGAACGACCCGACCGGGCCGCCGCCCGAGCAGATCGGTACCGAGGTCTTCTTTATCCCGGCTGCCTCATCGCCCGAGAAAGAGGGGACGCTGACCAACACGCAGCGCCTGATCCAGTGGCATGACAAAGCCATTGACCCACCGGACGACTGCCGCTCGGACTTGTGGTTCCTCTATAATCTGGGCAAGCGGCTGAAGAAGCTATATGCAGGCTCAACCGATCCCAAAGACCAGCCCCTCCTGCATCTGACGTGGGACTATGACCACGACGAGCAGCCACGCCTTCCGGACGGCTCGATCAGCCGCATCGAAGGCGAGCCGGACTGCTTGAAGGTCCTGCAGGAGATCAACGGGTATCATACGACCCAGGTTGACCCCAAGACGGGCCGCTTCAAGCTGCTTTCGGGCTATGCGGAGTGCAAAGACGACGGCACGACGGCCTGCGGCGGCTGGATCTATTCCGGCGTCACGCCCGCGCCCGGTGTCAATCGCGCCCGTAACCGGATCCGCACACCGGACAACCCGCTGGACCCCGATTGGGGCTACACCTGGCCTCAGAACCGGCATGTCCTCTACAACCGGGCCAGCGCCGACCCCGAAGGAAACCCGTGGTCGGAGCGCAAGAAGCTGATCTGGTGGGACAAAGCCAAGGCCAAATGGGTCGGGAATGATGTGCCGGACTTCGAGCTGGACAAAGACCCCTCCTACCGCGCTCCCTTGGACGCCATCGGCATGGATGCCATTGGGGGTGACCAGCCGTTCATCATGCACCCGGACGGCCTGGCTTGGCTGTTCGCGCCTGGCGGCACCAAGGATGCGCCTTTGCCGACTCATTACGAGCCGGTCGAGTCACCGGTCCGCAACCTGCTTTACAATGCAACGCAGGACAACCCGACGACGCGCTACTTCGAGGACCTGCCGGGCAACCTGCTTGCGCGCTACCCAGAGGACGACTTCCCGGTCGTCGCCTGCACCTTCCGGCTGACCGAGCACTATCTGAGTGGCCCGATGTCGCGGTTCAACTCGTGGCTGAACGAGCTGATGCCCTCCATGTTTATCGAGATCGGCCTGGAGCTTGCGGGCGAACATGGCATTGCCAACGGGGACTGGATGACATGCGAATCGAGGCGGGCGAAGATCGAGGCCCGCGCTCTGGTGACGCGGCGTATCAAGCCGATGGTCATTGACGGCAGGACGATCCACCAGATCGGCATCCCATTCCAGTGGGGCTTCGCGGGCGAGGTCGTCGGAAGCAGCGCGAACGACCTGACGTCGCTTGTCGCCGACCCGAACGTCACGATGCATGAGGCGAAGGTCTTTGCCTGCCGCGTCCGCGCGGGCCGGGCGGATGACCAGCCGCGCGAACCTACGAAGACGGTAGAACGCTGGGCCAGCCGCGCTCCGGTCCCGAACACGCCTGCGAGCGCGCAGCCCGAAGGACATCTGGGAAAGCGCTTGCGTCAGGATGGGCCAACGACCTAAGCCCAGTGCAGCTGTCCCGCGCTTGCACCGGGGTTGGGTCCTTCTGAAAGCATAACCAATGATACAATTAGAAATGATGCAGAGCCTGGGCAATGCCTTCCCGCCCCGGCTGACAGATGTTCCCAGCCCCGGCCCGGACGGGCAGGGCCAGATGGGCTTTTTCACGGACACCAGTCTGTGCATCGGCTGTAAGGCCTGTGAGGTCGCCTGCAAGCAGTGGAACCAACTGCCCTCGGACGGCTTCAAATTCACCGGCAACTCCTACGACAATACGGAAGCACTGTCGGCGACGACTTGGCGGCATGTCGCGTTTCAGGAGCAGATCGGCGAAACCTCGTCGCGCTGGCTGATGATGAGCGATGTCTGCAAACACTGCGTAGATGCGCCCTGCGTTCAGTCCTGCCCGACCGGGGCCCTGATCTACAACGAGTACGGCAATGTTTACGTCCAGGACGACATCTGCAATGGGTGTGGGTACTGCATCTCGGTCTGCCCGTTCGGCGTCCTCGGGCGGAGCGCGGATGATGGGCACGCGCACAAATGCACACTCTGCTATGACCGTCAGAAGGGCGGCATGACCCCCGCCTGCGCCAAGGTATGCCCGACCGCCTCGATCCAGTTCGGTCCGGTGGATGAACTGCGCGAACACGCCCGCCAGCGCGTCGAGGACCTGCGCGCGCAGGGGAACGAGAGCGCCTATCTCTATGGGGCCGACTCGGTGGGCGACTATGGTCGGTTGAACTCGTTCTTCCTGCTGGAAGACCACCCAAACCGCTACAACCTGCCGGACGCCCCGCCGCAGCCGCTCAAGACCCAGAACAAACGCTACGCGGCCAGCCTGCTGACGGGGCTGGCCTTGACCGCGCTGGCCGGGCTGTTTCTGGCGAAGGGGGCCGCTGATGCCGCCTGAGACCGAGACGCGGGGCCGCTGGGATGCCGTTGACGGTATCCCCGTCAACAAGACGCTGGACCACATGACGCCCTTCGAGCAGACGTTGAAGCAGAAACCCTTCACTGAGGGTTTGCCCGCCTTCAGCACGGGCGATAAAAAGGATGGCACGCCCGCTTATTACGATATTTCCCTGCTGAAGTCATCGGTGTGGACGCACGAGGTCGGGATCTATTTCTTTCTAGGCGGGATGTCTTCCAGCGCCTTCAGCATTGCCCGCATGGCAGACCGTTTCGGGCGGGGCAAGTATCGAGCCGTGACGCAGGTAGGAACGGCCATCGCGATACTGACGGCCCTGCCCTGCGCGCCGCTGCTGATCCTGGACCTGGGCGACCGCACCCGGTTCCACCACATGTTGCGCGTCTGGAAGCCGTCGTCGCCGATGAACCTGGGGAGCTGGACGCTAACAGCCTACACATTGATGGTCGGTATTGCAGCAGGGCGTGAGTTCCTGCGGGCCCTGCGGAAAGATGCAGGGCTGACCGGCCCGGCAAGGATAGTGGACGAAACAGCGGGCCTCGTCGCCGACAGCGTGGGCATCCCTTTAGCTCTGCTGCTGGCAGGCTATACGGGCGTGCTGCTGTCAACCACATCGAACCCGCTTTGGAGCCGCAACTCGTGGATCGGGGCGCTGTTCAGCGCAAGCGCCGTGGCGGCAGGCTCGGGGGTCATCAAGCTGACCCTGGAGGTTCTGGGCCAGGAAGGGGCGGCGACCGAGGCATTAGGCCGAGTCGAATCGGTGGCCCATGCCGTCGAGGCCGTCTGTCACGCCGGCTTTCTGAGGCAGGCTGGGCCGCTGGCAAAGCCGCTGACGCGGGGTGAGTTCAAGACGGAATATCTGTGGGGCGCAATCGGGGCGGGCATCGTCTTGCCCGAAGTTTTGAACCACATCCCCGCGCCCAAGTCTGCAAAACGCTGGCTAGCGGTAGCGGCCGGCCTGCTCGCCCTGGGCGGCGGCTTCGCCCTGCGCTCTGCCTTCGTCGCCGCCGGTAAGCCCGCCGCCGATGACCCGGATCTGGCACGCCTCGCGACGGGTGAGAAAGGCGGCACGGCATGAAGGTACGCTGGAATAATGACAGCGTCCGCCTGCGTATCACGCCCACGGAAATGGCGATGATTATGGGCGGCGATGAGGTCATGGAGGAGCTCTGCTTTCCCGGCGGCGTAGCCTGGCGTATCGCTGTCAAGGCGGGGGCACAGACAGCGCTCGCCTCCGAAAGCGATACTGCACACATCGCACTTTCGGCGGAAGATCTGGAGTGCTTGGCCGCGCCGGACGCCGAGGGCGTCTACTTTCAGGCCGGTGGCCTGCGCTACTATATCGAGAAAGATTTTCCCTGTGTCCATAAGCGCGTTGCCGAGGCACTGGAACCGGCGATGGAGACGTTCGTCGCCCCGCGGGGGTTCGAAGAGCGTAAACTAGAAACGGGAAATAAAATAAATGGCGAATGATCTGGTCCGCTGGGGCAATGTGCCGGGCGATGACGGTGAGCGAGACAACGCACATGACGAAGAACATGACGAAGAGGGGGTTGAGTGGGACCGGCCCCCGGTCGTGCCTCGCCTGCAACGGAACCCTGCCCCGATTTATAACGGCAAGAGCGAGCGCAGCGCACGTCGGGCGGACTGGGACGCATTTGATGCGGCGTCACGGGGAGACTACTCCTTCTCCAAACTGCGCGAGGCGGACGCCGCCGAACATCGTCAGAGCCGTTGGGACTGGGGCGACCTGCGGACATGGGTATGGATCATCGGCATGTGCATCGGCTTTTTGCTAGTTGGAGCCCTCACCTACTATATGCCGCAGGGACGCCACAACCAGAACGACGGGCCTAACCCCACGCCCAGCATCCGTGTTTACTGATGACCTCTTGACAGCGCTCGAGCCCTCTGATACAATGTTGCAAAAGTCATCCTGACGACATTGGAGAGGGCTACCTTATGGCTACGCAGGTTCTTCCGGCACAAAGCCCCTCACGAGAGCGGCTGTTTCTGGCGTCCTGCATCGCGCTCGTCGCCACCGCCATGACATTCGCCGTGCGCGCGGACATCATGGATGCGCTTGGGCATCAATTCCACCTCGACAAAGAGCAGGTCGGCGCGATCGCGGGCATCGCATTCCTCGGCTTCACCATCGCGATCTTTTTCGGTGGGCAGGTAGTAGACGCCCTGGGCATGGGGCGCGTTCTTGCTCTGGCCTTCGTCTGCCACTTAAGCGGCATCGTGCTGACCATTGGGGCGAACGGCTACTGGACCCTGTGGATGGGGACGCTGCTGCTGGGGCTTGGCAACGGGCTGATCGAAGCCGCGGTCAACCCCTTGATCGCGACGATGTACGTGGACAACAAGACGCCCAAGCTGAACGCGCTGCACGCCTGGTTTCCAGGCGGCATCGTAATCGGCGGCGTCCTGGCCTACGGTATCAGTACAGAGCTTCATCTGCCCCAACACCTCGGCTGGCAGGTAAAGATGGCGACTATCATCCTGCCGACAGTGGCCTATGGTCTGCTCTTCCTCGGACAGAAATACCCAGCGACGGAGCGGGTCCAGTCCAACATCTCCGCGGGCGCGATGTATCGAGAGGCCCTGCGGCCGCTTTTCTTGCTCTGGATGTTTTGCATGCTGCTGACGGCGGCAACGGAACTTGCGACCGGGCAGTGGATTGGCTCGATCCTGGCAAATGTCGCCGGGGCCAGCAGCATTCTGATTCTGGTCCTCATCAACGCGATCATGTACGTGGGCCGGTCCTTCGCTGCCCCGGTCGTGCATCGGCTCTCGCCAGTCGGGATGCTGACCGGCTCCGCCGCCTTCGCGCTGGTCGGCCTGCTGGCGATGAGTTTCGCGGCCAGCCGGCTGGGGGCTTTCGCGGCGGCCTCGGTCTTCGCCGTGGGCGTCTGCTACTTCTGGCCGACCATGCTGGGCGTGACCTCGGAGCGCTTCCCGCGCGGCGGCGCGTTCCTGCTGGGCCTGATGGGTGCGGCGGGCAACTTGTCCGTCGCCATCGTCCTGCCCTGCATGGGCCATGTCCAGGACATCAGTAAAAACCATCCCGAACTGGCCCTGCGCTATATGGCGATCTTGCCCGCCATCCTCATCATCATCTTCGCCGCGATCTATCTTTCCGACAAGGCAAAAGGCGGCTACCGCGCTGAAATGTTGAGTGCGCCGATCCCCCACGAGGAGCCGCTGGCAACGCCGCTTTAGGAGGAACGACAATGACCATCCTTGACTGTCTTCTCGGGCACGATGCTTGGACAACACGGCAGTTGCTCTTGCGCTGTCGTGAGTTGTCCGAGGAGCAGATGCGCCAAACGTTCGGCATCGGCGACAGGAGTCTCAGTGAGACTTTCGAGCACCTCATCGCCTGCATGGAAAGCCACACAGACTTGCTCACGGGACGGACAGCCTATGAGACGTATCGGGATGATGAATCCGTCGAGGGGATGCTCACGAGACTGACGACTGTGGCGAAAGACCTGGCCGAGTTCGCTATGAGGGTCGAACGCGAGGGTCGAGCGGATGAGATGGTCACTAATCCTAGAAACGGCAACAGGAGGTCTTTGGGCGGTGTAATCGCTCATCTCATTACTCACAATATGCATCACCGCGCCCAGATACTCTACATGATGGAGCATCTGGGAGTTCAAGACGTAATTGAGGGTGATGCCCTTGGTTGGGAGGCACAGGCGCGCGGCTGGGGCTGGGACGACGGCGGGAGCAGTGGCACCATGGTTGCGGGCTGAAGGCTGCATTTTGGTTGCAGCACTTGTCAAATGTCTCATTTGGTGCTATAATGACGGCTAAGGCCGAACATCTGTTGCCGAACGGATGTACCTTGTCATTCTTTTCGACCCGAGAGGGGAGGGAACCGCACCATGCCGAAGCCAATTTCTAGTCGTCAGCAGCAGATCCTGCGTTATATCCAGCAGCATATGGATGTCCACGGCTACCCGCCGACCGTCCGCGAGATCGGGAGCGCCGTCAGCCTGTCGTCGTCGTCCACGGTCCATGCCCACCTGAAGTCGCTGCAAGAGCAGGGCCATATCGAGCGCGATGCCGTGCTGACGCGGGCCATCAAGCTGACCGGGACGGGTGGCATCGAAGGCCGCCCACCAACCAAGTCGTTTATTCAGATGCCGATTATCGGCACGGTGGCGGCAGGAAAGCCGCGCCTGGCCGTGGAGGATGTGGAGGATGTCTTCCCGCTGCCCTCGGACTTCATTTCGGGGGATGGGTTCATGCTGCGCGTCATCGGGGATAGCATGATCGAGGACGGCATCCATGAGGGCGACCTCGTCGTCGTGCGCCGCCAGCAAACTGCCGACAACGGCGAAACGGTCGTCGCCATGATTGACAACGAGGCTACCGTCAAGCGGTTTTACAAAGAGAAAACACGGATTCGGCTGCAGCCCGCCAATAAGCGGATGAAGCCCATGTATTTCGACAACGTAGACATCGCCGGCAAAGTCGTCGGGTTGGTCCGTCACCTCGCCTGGTAAGAGAAGGGACAGCAGGATGCCGCATATCGAAAACCAGGTGACGATCAATGCCCCGCTGGAGATGGTCTTTGCGCTGGCGCGGGACCAAGAGTCGTTCCCAAAGTTCATGCCGGACGTGGAGAGTGTGACGGTGGTGGAGCGCAGCGAGGACGGCGGCCGGGTGGTGACGGATTGGGTAGCCGTGGCCTCCGACTTCAAGCTGAAGGTGCGCTGGACCGAAGAAGACCTTTGGGACGAAGCAGCGCACACCTGCCGCTTCACGCAGCTCAAGGGCGACTATACCGCCTATGGCGGCCTGTGGACATTCACGCCGGACGGGGCGAATGGGACACGCTTCCAGTCTGAAATCGATTACGAGCTGGAAATTCCCCTCATCGGCCCGCTGCTCAAAGCTGTCGTGGCCCGGCTGATGCGAGACAACACGCAGAAGATACTGGATGCTATCAAGACCCGTGCCGAGCGACCTTCGACGGGCTGACAGAGGTATCCGAGGCGATCACCGCCCCGACATAATAGTGCTTCAGGATCTCTCGATAGGTCTTCCGATAGGACGGCCCGGCCATCGCGACGGCGCCGTCCTGCGACATCCCCAGTCCATGCCCCCAGCCCTTGCCGTCGAACCGGTAGTCCCCCGTCGGGGTGCGCGTCAGCGTTACCCGCGTACTCCGCAGGCTGTCATATCCCAAAATCTGCCGTAGCTGTGGTCCGGTCACGGTTCGCAGTGTGCCGTCTGCCCCTGCCGCAGTCGCCGTCGTGATGCGGCCCGAGGCATCCAGGCCGTCCACCGTCAGAGACATAAACTGCGCGACCTTCGTTCGGGGGTCTCGCGCGAGTGTCTGCGCGAGCTGGGCCGGCGTCCAGGTCTGCGTCCAGGTGTGATAGCGACCGTCCGCCGCATAGTCGCGCCCATCCGCCCCATCGCCGTCCCGCACGGCCTGGAGGTACGGGCAATCTCCACTGTCATCGCAGGCCGTCATGCCGCCACTGTCGGTAGAGTAGGGGGCATCAATCATCTGCCCCTGGTAGGCCAATATCTGCCCGCGTGTACCGTCTACGGCGGCATTCGAGGCAGCGGTTTCGCCGTCCACGCCCTCATATCCCTCACATCGAGTCGTGTCGTCAAGGTCGAAGCCGTCCCCGGCGCATTTCCCGCGGTTCTTCAAAGCATAAGTCCGCGCCGCGACCGCCTGCGCCTTCATCGCCTCGAAGGGGACCTTGGTCCCAATCTCGGCGGGGAGGACTCCATACAGGTACGGCTCCAGCGGGACGGTGTTGACGACCCGCAGCGCATTGTCCGGGTCACGCCGCACCGTCAGGAACCCCCGGTAGCGATGCCATGGGATACCTTTTGTCCCTGCCGGACAGTTATCCATCCGCGCGATCTTGAGGCAGCCACTTTGCCCCGGCAGGGCTATCAACGCCATGCCGCTGCCGGCGACGGCCACCTCTTTCAGCCCATCCAATCGTGCCAGCGCGATGCCTGTTGGAGCGATAGTCATCTTATAGATGCTATTCCCGTACCCATGCGCCAGTGCCCGGTGCGTCGGTGCGTCGGTGAGCGAAAAAGGATGCTCGCAAGAGATCAGCAAGATCGTAGAGTGGCGGAAAGAATGGTCCAGCCCGATGCGGAGTGCGCCGGGCGTCGTATCGACAGCAAGGGCAGGGATTGTGGGAATGATCAGAAGCAAAGAGAGGGCGAGGATGGAGCGCATTCTTCCTCCGAGGAGCAGGGCGATAAGCCACATACGATGACAGCCCAGGAAGGTCCTGAGCTGCCAATTCCGACTATGAACCGTTGTTGCATCGGGGTGACAGGACTTGAACCTGCGGCCTCTCAGCCCCGAACCGAGCGCTCTACCAAACTGAGCTACACCCCGTTATGCCGTCCGACAGATGGCGTTTTTCTCGTCGGGAGCGCAGTTATGATAGCCTATTTGCCCCCCGTCTGTCAAGCCTTTCCAACAGGCGATTGAAGATAAACCCCCGAACCGCCGAAAATGGAGAACGAAAGGGTTTGTCGCACCATGAAATTCTCCCCATTGTTCTTGATCGCCGCCTCCCTCGCCACCGATGCCGCCGGCCAGGCTCTGACGCCGCCCGCCCATGCCCAGGCGGTTGTGCCGCTCGCCTACCATGTTCGTGTAGACTGGCAGAAGGCCGAGGCTGGGGCGAGCGGGCTGGTCATCCGGGGGAGCATCACCAACACCGGCACGACGCCGCTGACCTACACGCAGGTCACGCCGACCTTGGTGGACCATGCAGGGAAAGAGATCTTCCGGGGCAACGGCTACCTGACGGCAAGCCCTCTGCTGCCGGGCCAGTCGGCGGAGTTCCGCGCCTGCGAGACAGACGCCCCTCGGTTCGCTGGGCTGCTGATGGCCTTCCGCGAGGCGGGTCATTCGGTGCTGGTCGAAGGACCGCGCGCGTCGGTAAGCCCAAAAACGATGGTTGTCCCTGCCAAGAC
>JANLUQ010000513.1:0-5196 GCA_031363565.1 Armatimonadota bacterium
CAAAGCCGAGGAGCAGCAGGAGGGCGAATGTGTTTTTCATGGCGGCCTTCCGGGGGGTAGAGCGGCTGAGGGTGCGTGGGCAGACCCAACCTTGCCCTTTGCCCCTATTGTACCACACGAAGGGCCAGGGCTTCCAGCCGCGCGTGCTGCTGAGGATCAGGCGCGTCGTCTTTTCCGGGGCACCCGACGTGTGATGGGCGCAGCAACTCGCGGGGGGCTGACTCGGCGCGCGGTCCCTGCCGGGTCACTCCTCGGGCGTCGGGCCGTCGCCCGCGGCTTCGTCGGCGCGCGTGTCCTTCAGGAAGGCGCCCGCCGTCAGCTTGAAGCGGTCGCGGCCTTCGTCCAGGCCGATCATCGGGCGCGCGTAGCCGGGCGGCGGCGACTCCATCAAGTGCGGGCGGCCGATCCACTCGTCGGAGACCCCTGCGAGTTCAGGTATCCAGCGCCGAATATAAGTGCCCTTGGGGTCGCGGCGGGCGGCCTGGGAGACCGGGTTGTAGATGCGAAAATAGGGCGAGCCGCCCACCCCGCAGCCCGCGATCCACTGCCAGTTGCTGACGTTCTGGGCACGGTCGCCGCAGAGCAGCAGGCCGCGAAATATCCTCTCGCCGTCGCGCCAGTCTATCAGCAGGTGCTTGGTCAGGAAGCTCGCGCAGACCATACGCGCGTTGTTGTGCATGAAGCCGCTCTGCTGCAACTCGCGCATGCCCGCGTCCACATAGGGGTAGCCGGTCTGGCCATGTGTCCACAGCGCAAGCTGGTCCGCGTCGTGGCGCCACGGGAAGCCGCGCCAGTCAGCCTTGGCTTCCGCCTGCGCGCTCTCGGGCAGGCGGTCCAGCACATCGGCGAAGAAGTCCCGCCAGGTCAGCTCGAACTTCCACTTGTAAGTTTTGGCGCGGCGCATCGCCAGGCGCGGCGACAGCGCCCCGATGTTGAAGTAGTAACTGAGCTTGGAGGTCGCGGCCTCGTGGCCTGGCTCGTTGCGCATCTTCTGGTAGTCGGCCTCGGCGTTCGCGGTGAACCAGTCCAAACGCTCGCGGGCGGCGATTTCGCCCACCGGCGGCAGGCTGATGCCGGGTTCGACACGGGGGATGTCGCCGACCTCCAGGCCACTGGGCAGCGCGGGCAGCGTTTTGGGGGCGTCATAGGTGGGCGGCAGTTCCAGCGTCTGCCACTTCTTGCGGAAGGCGCCGAAGACGCCGTAGCGCCTGCCTTCATCGGTGAGGACCGTGCCCGGCTCGTGCGTGTACTGACCGCCGTAGGAGCGGACTTCAACGCCGTGGGCGTGCAGGACTTCGCTCGCGGCTTCGTCGCGCTGCTTGGCGTAGGGGGTGTAGGTGCAGACGAAGTGCGCGTGCGTCAGGGCGTGTTCCGTGCCACGCAGGCCGCGCGCCAGCTCGCCCAGCACTTGCGCCGGCTCGCCGCGCCGCACCACGAGGTCGCAGCCCAGGCGTCGGTAGCTTTCGCGCAGGGCGCGCGTGTTTTCCAGGAACCACGCCTGGCGGCGCGGGGTCAGGTCCCCGCGCTCGAAGATCTTCGGGTCTATGATGACGAGAGGCAGGAGTTTCGTGCCGGCTTCGCGCGCCATGAGTGCGGCGGCGTGCAGGGCGGGATGGTCGTGTGTGCGGAGTTCGCTGCGGTGCCAGATGAGTTGCATGATGCAGTTCTTCCAAAAAAGCGGCGTTGCTAATCTGGGCAGCACGGACGATTGAGCAAAGACGCCCCCAGGCGCGATAAGGCCGCATGATGATCCAAATCCGGCGGACCGACTTCCTCCAGGGCAGCACGCGCCTTGACCTCGTTGATGACGCAGGGCGCTCTCTCAGCCACCTAGACGGCATCGTCCCGCTCACGCTGCACTTCGGCAAGGACCAGGCCTTCGTCGTTGATCTGCCCCAGGCGACGCTCGCGCGCCTCATCTTCGGCGCGACGAGTGCCGCCGACATCCTGGATCATGATGGCATTAGGGTAGACGAGCCTGGACGCCAGTTCCTCGGCGTTTTGTTCCCTGCCGTCCGCCCCCACGTCTACCTCCCCGACCACTGCTAGCTGCCGCCCCACGCGACTACATAATCGAACCAGCGGCGGTGTACCAGATGCTCGCCTTCGCCCGGCGCAGGGGCCGCCCCTGACGGGTAGGCGATGAGGCTCGTCGGTTCCCCCTCGGGCTGGCCGGGGAACAGCCAGTCGTTCCAGTCGTGCGAGGCGGCCTCCGAGGGCGTCCACTCCAACGCGCCGCGCATCCGCATGAAGCCGCAGACGTGCAGGCCGTCCATGATCAGGCGGCTCCCCTCCCGGCGGAAGGTCAGGCAGCGCTGCTGGGTGTTCGGTGCCCCCCAGGGCACGACGAGCCGCCCACCCTCGGCAAGCTGCTCCCTCCATGCGGGCGCGATGTCGTGGGCGCTTGCAGTGACGATGATACGGTCGAAGGAGGTAGCCTCGGGGCAGCCGTCCCAGCCGTCCGCACAGACGACATGGACGCCCTTGACCCCCGCTGACCGCAGGTGGGCGCGGGCCTCGGTGCAGAACTCCTCGGTCACATCCACCGTCCAGACGAGGGCCGGGTCGCCGGTCAGCTTCGACAGCAGGGCGGCGTTGTAGCCGGTTCCGGCCCCGATCTCCAGAACGCGCATTCCCGGCTCGACTTGAAGCTGTTCCAGCATGATCGCCATCATGGTCGGCTGGCTGGACGACGAGATGGCCTCCTCTGTTCCGTCCGCATGGTGCGTAACGATGGCGTCGTCCCGGTAGGCCGTGCCCCAGTTCTGGCCCGGCAGGAAGTGGTGGCGCGGGACCGCCCGGAAAGCCTGTTCCACGGCAGGCGAGCGCACCTCGCCCGATGCCTTCATCCGGTCTATGAGGCGGTCGTTCATCCGGTCTCGGTCTACTGTTTCGCTGGTCAAGGTCAGGCTGGAGAGGGATACCGCCCCCGACCCGGATAGGGCAATGCTCACGCGGACGATGTCGGTCCCGTCTGGGACGAGTATCCCTAGTTCGCATTCCGAGTTCATTTCCAAAAATGTCCCCGTGGGGTCCAGTGGAAATGGGAAGACGTTATCTACAGTCCCCAGGCTGACGCCGTTGTCGGCCAAAGCTTCTAGCGTGAGTTTGCACACAGAAACGGAGCGGCCTTCCGCAATGCTTCGCAAAAAAGGCCCCCTTATTTGGACATGGCCCGCAAGCGTGAGCAGAGTCCCCGCCGGTACGCTCGCGATGGTCTGCTCCCACCGGCTGCCTTCGATGTAGTCCGCGTGTTCAATGACCAAGGCGGGGCTGTCACCCTCCTGGGAAACACGCCCCTGGGCGGTTCCCGCCGCTGCGGCGATGAAGTGCCAGCCGCTCGGTGCAATCAGATCGTTCATTTTATTGCCTTTCTGTTCCGAGACCGGGATCAAAAACGATGCAGCGCAGCGACGGCCCTGACCACTCCGCCGCCGAGCACCAGCCAGACGGAATTGACGCGGAACCGCAGCAGCAGGACCGCGCTGACAAGAGCCAAACCGACCGTGACGCCATCCACCAGGGCGGCGCGGGCGAGCTGGCCGGTGACGAAGGCCATCAGCGCGAGGGAGGCCGTGTTGACCCCGTCCAGGAACGCGCCCGCTGCTGGGGACCGCCGCAGGCACGGCACGAGCGGGCCGCTCAGGGCCACGAACGCGAAGGCGGGCAGGAAGATCCCCAGCGTCGCCGCCGCCGCCCCGCCTGGTCCCGCCAGGATGTAGCCGATGAATGTCGCCGTCGTGAAGACCGGGCCGGGCGTGAACTGCCCGACCGCCACGGCGTCCAAAAGCTGGGCGGAGGTGAGCCAGTGCAGGTGCGTCACCAGACCGGCGCGCAGGAAGGCCAGCAGGACGTAGCCGCTGCCGAACACGACGGAGCCGATCTTGAGGAACACGAAAAAAAGCGGCAGCGGACTTGCCGACCGGGCGGCGGGCGAGGAGAGCGAGGCAAGCGCGAGAGGGAAGACGATCAGGAGAGCAGCCACCCCGACCAGAACCAGCACCGGCTTCAGTGAGCGCGTCGGCCCTTCGCGCCACCAGCCCCGCGCCCCGGTCAGCGCCCCCGCCCCGACCAGCAGGGCGAGAGGCGGGATGCCCGCGAAGCACAACGCCAGGCCCGCCGCGCCGAGGACTGCCATCTGCCGCGTCTTGAGCGCGGTGCGGCCCAAGGTCCATAATGCCTGCGCGACGACCGTGATGATGACCGGCTTGATGCCGTGCAGAACGCCCGCCAAAAGGCCCACCGTCTGAGGCAGATGCCCCAGGCGTACATAAGCCCAGGCGAAGACGCTGACGACCAGGGCGGCAGGCAGGATAAAGAAGACGCCTGCCAGAACCAGCCCGACCCAGCCCGCCCGGCGCATCCCGATGAAGAGCGCGACCTCGGTCGAGCCGGGGCCGGGGATCAGGTTAGACGCTCCCACCAGGTCCAGGAACTCCTCCCCGGTGAGCCAGTGGCGGCGGTCCACGAACTCAGTCCGCATCATGGCGAGGTGCGCCGCCGGTCAGGGGCACACGGTTGGGGATGGCCGGCATGGTCTCTCCTCGGGCACTGGCCGTGATTGGGTGGGGTGCTGTTCGGCGCGGCAGCGGCGGTTTCCTGCGTGGCAGATGAAGAAGGGGAAAAGAACGGGGACGGGGAAGAGGGTAGGGACGCCCGCATCTGAGTGTGTCTAAAGTGTGTCTAAAAAGAGGACCGGGCGACTGAAGTCGCGGCAGCAAAGGCACAAAGTCACCCTTCAGCGACTCAGAATCCAGACTCTGTATTAACCTGCGAAGGCAGGTTTCGTGCCCTTGTTGCCGCGGCTCTAACCGCCGGTTCGCGTTTCCAGCCGTTTACGCGGCGCTTCCAGCAAGGGTGTCCCCCTCTTAGAATCTCCGCTACCGGCCTCCCCACCCGAGTGCCGTCCCGATATGGTACACGGCGAATGTCGCCAGCCAGGCCAGGGCGGTCATGTAGCCCGTCATGAAAAGCGGCCATGTCCAGCCGTTTGTCTCGCGCTTGACCACCGCCACCGTGGACAAGCACTGCATGGCGAGGACATAGTAGATCATCACGCAGACCGCCAGCAAGGGTGAGAACAGCGGGTCGGCCCGCAGCTTGTCCTTCAATGTGCTGGAGACTTCCTCGGTCGTGCTGTGGCGGTCGCCGACGCTGTAGATCGTTCCCATCGAGGAGACGAAGACCTCGCGGGCG